>NZ_JBNCKS010000024.1:0-97274 GCF_049841635.1 Micromonospora sp. DT44
AGCCGAACCACCTATCGCCACCCCTGCGCCAGCCGGCAGCAGGTAACCACCGCTCCATCAAAGCGGGGGAAACTCAGAACTGCCTCTAGGCCACACGTGTCCGGCAACCAGCCTGGCGTACCGGTGGCTGGTCCAGGATCTTGCCGGAGTCGGCTGGCTCAACGATCACCACGGTCTCCTCGATTGAAGCCGGTTAAGCGACCAGAAGTCGAGACGGTTCTGAGCACCGGCAGCTCTTCCTGATGCAAAATCGCGGTATCAGCCTCACCTTGGTTGAACTCGATCATTTACTCATCGAGCGGTTTTGGTTCTCGATCACATACGAGGAAGCAGGACTCGGGTTCAACAACCACAGCTGGTCTCGCGGACCCGTCTATCCCCATTCCAAGAGCGTCTTACTGCGAGCCTTGGAGAACAACAACGAGGGTCGCGCGGGTTCACCTGGACAACGAGGTCGGCGTCGATCATTACGCCGACGTTCCGCCGCTTGGAGCGTCGGCTCGTGGCATTCTGCGTGCGCCGACGGCTTCTGGCATCTCTCGGTTGGCGTCGGCACCTTCGCGCCGCTCCCGGAGAGGCGTCGTACTTCCGACCACTCTTCATCCAGCCACAGGCATGAGACGCTGCCGCCGCGCGGACGAGGCGCCCGGAAACCCCTCGGGCCTCGTCGGCTCGTAATGAGCCTGGCGGGGTAGTGCCATTGCCCTGTCGGTGCGCGCTTATCGACAGATCCAAAAGCCGAGCGGCGCGGCGCTCGGCTTCCGACCGTCACGCGGTCTGAGCCACCCGTACCCCGGGGGCGGCGAGAACACTCCTCGCCGCCCCCGCGTTCGGTGTCCGGTGCGGGTCAGGCGACCGTGCAGGCGGTGCCGTTGAGCGTGAAGGCGGTCGGCTTGCCGGCGTTGCCGGTGTGGGTGGCCTGGAAGCCGATGTCGACCGACGTGTTCGGTGCGATGGTGCCGTTGTAGGAGACGTTGCGGGCGGTCACCGCGCCGCTCGTCGGGGAGTAGCTGGCGTTCCAGCCGCCGGTGATGGTCTGGCCGCTCGGCAGCGTGAACGCCAGGGCCCAGCCGTTTATCGCGCTGCTGCTCGTGTTGGTGACCGAGACGGCCGCGGTGAGCCCGTTGTTCCAGGCGTTGACCGTGTACGTGACCCGGCAGCCCGCCGCCGGCGGTGGCGTGGTGGGCGGGGGAGTGGTGGGCGGCGGGGTCGTCGGCGGCGGCGTGGTGGGCGGCGGGGTCGTCGGCGGTGGCGTGGTCGGGGGTGGGGTGGTCGGTGGCGGAGTCGTGGTCGGCGGCGTGTCCCCGCCGATGCTGCCGGGAACCGCGCGCAGCGCGTCGTACCAGGCGACGGCCATCTTGCGGTAGCCCGTGGCGTTGGGGTGCACGCCGTCGGCCAGGTCGCTGAGCGTCAGCGCGCGGTACATGTCGACCAGGTGCACGCGCTTGCCGGCCGCAGCGCGGGTCTGCACGATCCCCGGGATCGCCGCGTTGTAGCCCCGTACCACGTTGTCCGCGCCGGACTTGGGGATGATCGTGGCCACGAACACGTCCGCGTTCGGTGCGGTGTTGGTGATGCGGTCGACCAGGGTGGCCAGTCGGCCCGGCGCTCCGGAGGTGTCGCCGTACATGTCGTTCGTGCCGATGTGCAGCAGCACGGTGCGCGGGTTGGTGGCGCGCAGCCAGTTCACGAAGTTCGCGTCGATCTGCGAGATGGTCCAGCCGGAGTGGCCCTCGTGGTCGTGGTCACCGAGGTTGGACGGGCCGTTGAACATCGAGCCGACGAAGTCGATCCGGTAGCCGCCGGACGCGAACCGTTGCCAGAGTTCGATCCGGTAGCCACCCGCGACGTTGAAGCCGTCGGTGATCGAGTCGCCGAGGGGCATGACGCGTACGCCGCCGTTGGACTCGGCGCTCGCGGGCGCGGTCGCCACCGGTACGGCGGCGGTCATGGCCGCGACGGCGGCCAGCGCGGCCCACCACAGCCGGGCTCGGCGGGGCCTCGGGGTCTTCGCGGGCCTGTCGGGTTTCGGGGGGACGGGTTTACCAAGGGTCACAGTGCTCATGGGACTTCCTCGGGTGGTGGAGCGACGACCAGGAACCCGGACGTCGGGATGTGCCCTTCACCCCGCCCGGACGCACCATAGCTTGTTATCGCTAACACCGGCAATGCATCGATCGCCGACCATGGGTACGGTCAGCTCGCGAGCGTCTCGGCGAGCCAGCGCAGTTGCCGCCGGACGTGCAGGGCCTCGCCACTCTCGTGACCGTTGAACGGGTACACGTGCATCTCCCGCCGTGGCGCGTCGGGCCGACCGGTCGCGGCGCCGTACTGGTTGTAGGCCGCGAAGCCGGTGCTCGGCGGGCACACGGTGTCGCGCAGGCCGATGCCGAAGTGTGCCGGCGCGGTGGCCCGCCGGGCGAAGGTCACCCCGTCGACGTAGGACAGCGTGCGCCGGACCGCGGCCTCGGCCTCCCGGTTCACCGCCAGGTACCGGGCGATCTCACCGTACGGCGAGGCGTCGCTGAGCTCGATGGCGTGCTGGACGTCGCAGAGGAACGGCGCGGTGATCAGCGCCGCCGCGAGATCGTCGACCAGGCCGGCGACGGCCAGGGCCACGCCCCCGCCCTGGCTGTTGCCGAGCAGGGCGACCTGGCCGGCGTCCACTCCGGGCAGGGCGCGCACCGCCTCGACGGCCCGGACGGCGTCCGTGATCAGACGGCGGTAGTGGTAGTCGTGCGGGTCGAGGATTCCCCAGGTCGCCGGCCAGGGCCCGCCGGGTGCGCCGTGCCGGTCGGCGGTGTCCCCGACGGCGTACAGCCCGGACTGGCCCCGGTTGTCCATCAACAGGTGCGCGTACCCGGCCGCCGGCCAGACCAGCCGCTCGTGTGGCATACCACGGCCGCGCCCGTAGCCGGCGTACTCCACCACTGCGGGCAGCGGTCCGGGTACGCCCGCCGGGCGGGTGAACCAGGCCCGTACCTCGTCTCCGCCGAAGCCGGCGAACGTGACGTCCCAGGTGTCGAGCACGCGCAGGTCGGTGGGCTCGGGACGGACGTCGACGAGTACCGGCCGGGCGGCGGCCGCGGCGAGCGTGTCGCCCCAGAACCGGTCGAAGTCCTCGGGTTCGGCGACGGTGGGGCAGTATCGCTCAAGCTCGTCGAGGCGCACAGCGGCGTCGGGCACGGGTCCTCGCAGGGGTCAGCGGGGTGGGGCGGGGGGCGCGGTGCTCTCCCGGACGACCAGCTCGGTCACCAGGTCGATCCGGCTGGTCGCCGGCTCGGTGCCGGCGGACAGGTCGAGCAGCATCTGGGTGGCGATGCCGGCCATGTCGCGCAGCGGCTGGTTGATCGTCGTGAGGGGCGGGTCCGTCCAGGTGGCGAGCGGCAGGTTGTCGTACCCGATCACCGAGAGGTCCTCGGGGACACGCAGGCCGCACCGGCGTGCGGCCCGGAGCACCCCCATCGCCTGGATGTCCGAACCGGCGAAGATCGCCGTGGGTCGGTCCGGTCGTTGCAGGAGCTGGAGGCCGTGAGTGTGCCCGGTGCCGGCGGAGAAGCTGCCGAAGCGGACCAGCTCGCGGTCGAGGGTCAACCCTGCCTCGTCGTGCGCGGACTGGAAGCCGGCGGCCCGGGCCCGGCTGCACAGCATGTCGGGTGGCCCGCTGATGACCGCGATCCGCTGGTGCCCCAGCTCGATCAGGTGCCGGGCGGCGAGCAGGCCGCCGTTGAAGTTGTTCGAGCCGACCGTGGGTACGGACGCCGAGGTCGCGCTGTCGGTGTCGATCACGACGAACGGTACGCCCTGACGCCGCAGGAGCTGCTGTTGCGCGTCGGTGAGGTGACAGAGGACGAACAGCACGCCCAGCGGACGCTGACCCAGCAGGATGTCGAGCCATCGCGCCGCCGGGCGGTGCGCGCCGCCGAGCTGGGATACGGCGAGACTGATGCCGGCGACGCTCGTCACCGCCTCGACCCCGCGCATCACCTCCATCGCCCAACCGGTGTCGAACTCGTGGAAGACGAGGTCGATCCGACGGGTGGCGGACGAGGAGCGCCGAGTGCGGCGCTGGTACTGGTGGCGGTCGAGACTCGCCTCGACCCGGGCTCTGGTGCCGGGGGAGACGTCCTCGCGGCCATTGAGGACCTTGGAGACCGTCGCGACCGACACGCCGACGTCGTGGGCGATCGTCGCGATGGTGGTGGTGGAGCCGGGTGGGCCGAGCGGGTGGTGCTCTGTCATCGCAGCCTCATACCGCATCCGAAAGTTTCGGACGACACTAACACGATCAGCCGACGATTCCCGTCGATGCAGCTGAGCGCCCTGGTAGGCATCCCACGACACATCGAAACTCTTGACAGGTCCAGGCGGCGGACTTAGGTTGCCGAAAAGGTTGCTCTGGTTTCCGGAAAGTTTCGGATTGTGGAACCGCGCACCACCAACCGGTCCCACGACGGCGCAGTTCGTGGCCGGAGCTAAGGGGTCTCGGCATGAGAAGTCAGCAGCCCGTCGACGGCGAATCGGCGTCACGCGACGCCGCACCGTGGCGCGACACCCGGCTGTCGCCGGCCGACCGGGCCGAGGCGCTGCTCGCGGTGATGTCCGTCGAGGAGAAGGTCGCCCAGCTCTTCGGGGTCTGGGTCGGCGCCGACGCGTCCGGCGAGGGTGTCGCGCCGCACCAGTCCGACATGGTCGCCAACACCCCGTCGTGGGACACGATCATCCGGTACGGGCTGGGTCAGCTCACCCGCCCGTTCGGCACCGCGCCGGTCGACCCGGTGCTCGGCGCCCGTTCGCTCGCTGCCTCCCAGGAGCAGATCGTGGCCACCAGCCGGTTCGGCATCCCGGCCCAGGTGCACGAGGAGTGCCTGACCGGGTTCGCGGCCTGGAAGGCCACCGTCTACCCGACCCCGCTGGGCTGGGGCGCCTCGTTCCACCCCGAGCTGGTCGAGGAGATGGCCGGGCGGATCGGCGCGTCGATGCGGGCCGCCGGCGTACACCAGGGCCTCGCGCCCGTCCTCGACGTCACCCGCGACTACCGCTGGGGCCGCACGGAGGAGACCATCGGGGAGGACCCGTACCTGGTGGGAACGACAGGTGCGGCGTACGTGCGGGGCCTGGAGAACGCCGGCCTGGTGGCCACCCTCAAGCACTTCGCCGGCTACTCCGCCTCCCGGGGCGGACGCAACCTCGCCCCGGTGTCGATGGGCCGCCGTGAACTGGCCGACCACATCCTGCCGCCGTTCGAGATGGCCCTGCGGCTCGGCGGCGCCCGTTCGGTGATGAACTCCTACGCCGAGATCGACGGCATGCCCGCCGCTGCCGACGAAGACCTGCTGACCGGGCTGCTGCGTGACGAGTGGGGCTTCACCGGCATCGTGGTCGCCGACTACTTCGCCGTACGGTTCCTCGAGACCCTGCACGGTGTCGCCGCTGGTGCCGTCGACGCCGCCCGCCTCGCCCTGCGCGCCGGCATCGACGTGGAACTGCCCACCGTGGACGCCTTCGGCGACGCGCTGGTCCAGGCGGTGCACGCCGGCGAGGTCGACGCGGCGCTGATCGACCGGGCGGTGCGCCGGGTGCTCCTCCAGAAGATCGACATCGGCCTGCTCGACGAGGAGTGGCGGGCCCTGCCCGACGACGTCGCGGCCCTGCGCCTCGACGACGAGGCCAGCCGGGACGTCGCCGTACGCCTGGCCCGCGAGTCCGTCGTGCTGGTGCGCAACACCGGCGTGCTGCCGCTGCCCGTCGCGACCCGGGTCGCCCTGGTGGGTCCGCTCGCCGACGACCCGATGGCGATGCTCGGCTGCTACACCTTCCCCAACCACGTCGGCGTCAACCACCCCGACCACGGCCTCGGGGTGGAGATCCCTACGCTGCGCGACGAGTTGGCCCGCCGCGTCCCGCTGCTGGTCCACGAGCCGGGCTGCGCCGTCACCGGCGAGGACGCGTCCGGCATCCCGGCGGCGGTCACCGCGGCGACCAACGCGGACGTGTGCGTGCTCGCCGTCGGGGACCGGGCGGGGATGTTCGGCCGGGGCACCTCCGGCGAGGGCTGCGACGCCGCCGACCTGCGGCTGCCCGGCGTGCAGGCGGACCTGGTCCGGGCCGTTCTCGCCACCGGCACCCCGGTGGTGCTGGTGCTGCTGACCGGTCGCCCGTACGCGCTCGGCCCGGAGTTCGACACGGCGGCGGCCGTGGTGCAGGCGTTCTTCCCCGGCCAACTCGGCGGGCAGGCGCTCGCGGAGGTGCTCACCGGCGCGGTGAACCCGTCCGGGCGGCTGCCGGTCAGCGTGCCCCGTCACGCGGGTGGGCTGCCGGGCACCTACCTGTCGCCACCGCTCGGGCGACGCAACAAGGTGTCCTCGATCGACCCGACCCCGGCGTACCCGTTCGGCCACGGCCTGAGCTACACCACCTTCGAGTGGTCCGACGCCGTGGTCGTGGGCGGGGTTCACGATGAACCGACCCCCTGGCCGGTGGACGCCGAGGTCCAGGTGCGGATCACCGTCGGGAACACCGGTGACCGGGCCGGCACCGAGGTGGTGCAGCTCTACCTGCATGACCCGGTGGCGCAGACCACCCGCCCGGTGCACCGGCTGGTCGGCTTCGCCCGGGTGTCGCTGGAGGCCGGAGCGCGGGCGCACGTCACCTTCGGCGTACCGGCCGACGTCACGTCGTTCACCGGTCGCTCCGGCCGGCGAGTGGTCGAGCCCGGCGCGGTCGAGCTGCGGTTCGGGCGCTCCAGCGCGGAGATCGAGGACGCCCTGACGCTGCGGCTCACCGGTGCCGAGCGCGAGGTCGGGCACCAGCGGGACCTACTCACGTCGGTGCGGATCGAGCCGCTCGTGGCCGTTCCGCACTCCGCATAGGAGGCGAGGATGACATCCGAGACGTTGCGGCCCCCGCCGCCGGCGCCACCCGGCGACGTGGTGGAGGCCACCGTCCCCGCCCCGCGCGCACCCCGTCGGCGTCGCACCTGGCGACAGGCGGTGCGCCGGGACTGGCAGCTCTACTCGCTGGCCGTCCTACCGCTGATGTTCTTCCTGGTCTTCCGGTACCTCCCGATGATCGGCAACATCATCGCGTTCCGCCGGTTCAAGCCGGGCGGGAGCATCTTCGGTGAGTACTGGGTCGGGCTGCGCTACTTCCGGATGTTCCTCGCCGACCCGACGTTCTGGGACGTCTTCACCAACACGCTGGTGCTCGGGGCGCTGACCCTGCTGTTCTGCTTCCCGCTGCCGATCATCCTCGCGCTGCTGCTCAACGAGGTACGCGCCCGGCGGCTGCGGCGGTTCGTGCAGTCCGTGTCCTACCTGCCGCACTTCCTGTCGATCGTGATCGTCGCGGCGATGGTCATGCAGCTGACCTCCGTCGACGGGACCGTCAACCAACTCGTGCAGGCCACCGGCGGCGGGGCGGTGCCGTTCCTGCAACGCGCCGAGTGGTTCCGGACGATCTACGTGTCGTCCGAGGTCTGGCAGACGGTCGGCTGGGGCACGATCCTCTACCTCGCCGCGCTCACCACCGTCGACGACGACCTGTACGAGGCGGCCCGGATCGACGGGGCCAACCGCTGGCGGCAGACCTGGCACGTCACGCTCCCGGGCATCCGACCCACCATGGTCACGTTGCTGATCCTCAACATCGGCACGTTCATGGCGGTCGGGTTCGAGAAGATCCTGCTGCTCTACAACCCGCTGACCTACCCGACCGCCGACGTGCTCTCGACGTACCTGTTCCGGATGGGCTTCGGGTCCAGCAACTTCAGCTACGCCGCCGCCATCGGGCTGTTCGAGGCGGTCATCGGGCTCACGCTGGTCCTGACGGCGAACCTGATCGCCCGGCGCACGGTGGGGACGAGCCTGTGGTGACCGTCGACGCCACCGACACGGCCCGCGCCGACGACCTGCCCGCCCGCGTCCGGCCCCGCGGTATCCGGCCCACCCGGGGCTACCGCGTGTTCCAGGCGTGCAACGCGGTCGTGCTCACCATCGTGGTGGTGGTGACCCTGTTTCCGTTCGTCAACGTCCTGGCCCGCTCGCTCAGCGACGAGGGGTACATCATCGCCGGCCAGGTCAACCTCGTGCCGCGCGGATTCAACCTGGACACCTACCGGCTCGTGCTGCACGACTCGCTGTTCTGGACGAACTACCGCAACACCGTCTTCTACACGGTTGTCGCCACGACCATCTCGATCGTGCTGACCATCTGCTACGCCTACGTGCTGTCCAAGAAGCACCTCCGGGGGCGTACGGCACTGATCGGCATCGCGGTCTTCACCATGTTCTTCACCGGCGGCCTGATCCCCAACTACGTGCTCGTCACCAGCCTGGGCATGAAGAACAGCGTCTGGGCCATCGCGGTGCCCAACGCGATCAACGTGTTCAACCTGCTGGTGATGAAGGCGTTCTTCGAGTCGCTCCCCACCGACCTGGAGGAGGCCGCGGCCGTCGACGGGCTCAACACGTACGGCATCCTGCTGCGCATCGTGCTGCCCCTGTCGAAGGCGATCGTCGCCACGATGGTGCTGTTCTACGCCGTGGCCTTCTGGAACTCCTGGTTCGCCGCCTTCCTCTACATGGACCAGCAGGAGTTGTGGCCGGTGACCGTGTATCTGCGCAACCTGATCGCCGGGGCCACCGGCGCGGAGAACGTCGGCGCGATCGCCGAGGCCGACGAGGTGCAGGCCGACGCGACGCTCAAGTCCGTGACGATCGTGCTCACGACCCTGCCCATCCTCCTGGTCTACCCCTTCGTCCAGCGGTACTTCGTCCGCGGCGTGATGCTCGGCGCCGTGAAGGGCTAACCAGCACGTCCACCCTTTTCCTCCACCGAACCCGAAAGGACCGCCATGCTCCACCGATCGTGGCGCCGCGTCGCGACAGCGGTAGCCGTGCTGCTCACGGCGACCAGCATCGCCGCCTGCAGTGATGACCCGTCCGACGCCAAGGACCTGTCGGAGAACAAAGCCGGTGCGATGGCCGACTACGGCATCGGCAAGCAGTTCAAGGCGAGCGAGCCGGTCTCCTTCTCGATCCTGTACAACAACCACCCGAACTATCCGCTGCGCGAGGACTGGCTCTTCTGGTCGGAGCTGAAGTCCCGCGCCAACGTCACCCTCACCCCGGTCGCCGTGCCGCTGAGCGACTACGAGCAGAAGCGCAGCCTGTTGATCGGCGCCGGTGACGCTCCGATGATCATCCCGAAGACCTACCCGGGGCAGGAGGACGCGTACGTCTCGTCGGGGGCGATCCTGCCGGTCAGCGACTACCTGGACCTGATGCCGAACCTGCAGGACAAGATCTCGAAGTGGAACCTGAAGCCCGAGATCGACACCCGACGTCAGGAGGACGGCAAGTTCTACCTGCTGCCCGGCCTGCACGAGAAGCCCTGGCACGACTACTCGCTGGCGATCCGCACCGACATCCTCGACGAGCTGAAGCTCAGCCCCCCGAAGACCTGGGACGAGCTGTACACGGTGCTTAAGGCCATGAAGGCCAAGTACCCGGACGTTTACCCGTTCTCGGACCGGTGGAGCAAGCCCAACCCGGCCGGCAACCTGCTCAACCTCCTGGCCGTGTCGTACGGACTCCAGGGCGCGGGCTGGAACTTCCAGCACACGAGCTGGGACGCCGACACCAAGAAGTTCGTCTACACCGGTGCGAGCGACAAGTACAAGCAGATGCTCCAGTACCTCAACAAGCTGGTGAAGGAGAAGCTGCTCGACCCGGAGAGCTTCACCCAGACCGACGATCAGGCCCGGCAGAAGCTCGCCAACAGCAAGTCCTTCGTGATCAGCGCCAACGCGCAGGCCGTGGTGAACGACTACCGCCCGGACCTGGCGAAGACCAACCCCAAGGCCAAGATCACCAAGATTCCGCTGCCGATCGGGCCGGCCGGTGAGATCAACCCGGCCAGCCGGCTGGAGAACGGCGTGATGATCTCCTCGAAGGCCCGCGACAGCAAGAACTTCGTGGCGATGATGCAGTTCATCGACTGGCTCTGGTACTCCGACGCCGGCCAGGAGTTCGCCAAGTGGGGCGTCGAGGGCAAGACCTTCGTCCGGGACGGCGGCATGCCCAAGCTCGCGCCCGACGTCAACGTCATCGGGCTCAACCCCAATGCCCCCAAGCACCTGCAGAAGGACTTCGGCTTCTACAACGGGGTCTTCGCGTACGGCGGAAAGCCGGAACTGGTGCAGGGCTTCTTCGCCCCGGAGGAGCAGGAGTTCCAGAAGGTCATGAACGCGCGGACGCCGGTCGCGGTGCCCCCGCCGCACCCGTTGAACGACGAGGAACGGGAACAGGCGTCCCTGTGGGAGACGCCGCTGAAGGACGCCGTCTACCAGGCGACCCTGCAGTTCGCGCTGGGCCAGCGGGACCTCGCCCAGTGGGACGCCTACCTGGCCGAGCTGAAGGGTAAGAACATGGACTCCTACCTGGACATGGTCAACAAGGCGTACGACCGCTACCAGAAGGACCATCGCTGAGGTGTCGGCCGGTCCGGGGAAACGCCCGGAACGGCCGACCACGGCGGCTCGCGCGACCGGCGCGGGCCGCCGGCCCGATCCGGGAGGAGGACGACGGTGAACGACGCGGCCCAGGCCGGGCGACAGATCGGCGACGGACCCCTGTCCCGGATCGCGTCCCGCGTCTACATCCTGCTCGTGGTCGAGGCGCTGCTGCTCGTCACCACGGTGCCCGCCCTGCTCCCGCTGCTGCTGCTCGACCGCGACCCCAGCAACCTGCCGCTGGTCGCGCTGCTGCTGACGCCGGTCGGACCGGCGGCCTCCGCCGCCCTCTACGCCCTGCGCCACCAGCGACCCGACCTGACCGACCTGCGGCCCGCCGCGCTGTTCTGGCGGGGCTACCGCGGCAACGTCGGGGGCGCACTGCGGGTCTGGACGCCGACGCTGCTGTGGTTGACGGTGCTCGCGCTGAACCTCGCCTACCGCGACGCGATCGGCCTACCGAGCTGGTGGGTGGTCCCGCTGATCGCGGTCGCGGTCGGGGTGACCCTCTGCGCGCTCAACGCGCTGGTGATCACCTCGCTGTTCGAGTTCCGCACCCGTGACGTCCTGCGCCTGGCCGTGCACTTCCTCGTCCGTACCCCCGGTGTCACCGCCGGCAACGTCCTGCTGCTCGCGGCGGCGGCCGGGATCACCGCGGTCTTCTCCGAGGCGGTACCGGCGCTGCTCGCCTCGGTCCTGGCCCTCGGAATTCTCCGCGTCGCCGACCCGATGGTCCACCTGATCCGGAAGGAGTTCACCGCATGAGCCGCTCCACGACCGCTGAGGTGATCGTCACGCGGGGGGTCGCGTGAACGCCGACCTGGAGGATCCGGTGTTCGTGGCGGAGCCGCACGACGTCGAGGATCCGCGCGTACACCCCGCCTGGCTGCCACCGGAGGCGTTCCGGACCCTCGGCGCACGGCGCGTCCTCGTACACGGCGACGGGCTGCTCGTCGACACCGTTCTCGACGAGGTGACGCGCGCCTGCACGCGCTATGGCGGGCGGGTCTGGCACTCCCCGTCCTGGGACGTCGACGTCGACCTGGTGCTCACCCTGCGCGGGGCGCCCGAGCTGCCCAGCTCGGCGGTGCGGGCGGCCCGCGCGGCGGGGGAGGCGGCGCTCGCCGACCTCGGCGAGACACTCGGCGACGAGGGTTTCCTGCTGGCCCGCAGCGGTGAGACGACGGCGGTGCTGGCCGACGCGCCCGCCGGCCTCCTCTACGGGCTGTTCCACGTCGTACGGCTCTGTGCGGCGGCCTTCGACCCGGCCCGCCCACCCGAGCTGCACCGGCCCGCGCTGCGCCGCCGCATGCTCAACCACTGGGACAACGTGGCCGTGCACCCGGTGATGGGCCAGGTCGAACGGGGGTACGCGGGCGGCTCGATCTTCTGGGCCGGTGGCCGTCCGCGCGGGGACCTGACCCGGACCCGGGAGTACGGGCGGCTGCTGGCGGCCAGCGGGATCAACGCCATCTCGGTGAACAACGTCAACGTGGGTCGTGCCGAGGCGCTGCTGCTCACCGACCGGCTCGGTGACGTGGCCCAGATCGCGTACGCGCTGCGCCCGTACGGCATCCGGGTGCACCTGTCGGTCACCTTCGCCGCGCCGCTGGTCCTCGGCGGACTGCCCACCGCCGACCCGTTCGACGAGGAGGTGCGCGCCTGGTGGGCGGCCACCACCCGGCGCGTCTACGAGCGAATCGACGACTTCGGCGGCTACCTGGTGAAGGCCGACTCCGAGGGGCAACCCGGCCCGTTCAGCTACGGGCGGGACCACGCCGACGGTGCGAACCTGCTCGCCGAGGCCCTCGCCCCTTACGGGGGAGTGGTGCACTGGCGGGCGTTCGTCTACAACCACCACCAGGACTGGCGGGACCGGTCCACCGACCGCGCTCGGGCCGCGTACGACCACTTCGCTCCACTCGACGGACGGTTCCGTACCAATGTGGTCCTGCAGGTGAAGTTCGGTCCGGTGGACTTCCAGACGCGCGAGCCGGTCTCGCCGGTGCTCGCCGCCATGCCGGCCACCCGGGTCGCGGTGGAGGTGCAGGTCACCCAGGAGTACACGGGACAGCAGCGACACATCTGCCACCTCGGCCCGTGCTGGGGCGAGGTGCTCAGCTTCGCGCCGTGGGGCCCCGGTGGGCGCACCATCGCCGACGTGGTCACCGGCGAGGCCGGCAAGGGCGGCGGCCTGGTCGCCGTCGCCAACACCGGCGACGACCCCTTCTGGACCGGGCATCCGCTGGCACAGGCCAACCTCTACACGGTCGGCCGGCTCGCCTGGGACCCGCGGCTCGACCCGACGGCGGTCCTCGACGAGTGGATGACCCTGACGTTCCCACCGTCGGCGACGGCCGACCCGGAGCTGGTCCGGCGGACACTGCACGAGATCATGGACGACTCGTGGCGTACCTACGAGCGGTACACCGCCCCGCTGGGCGTCGGCTTCATGGTCCACCCCGGCGACCACTACGGCCCCGACGTCGACGGGTACGAGTACTCGCGGTGGGGCACCTACCACTTCGCCGACCGCGACGGCGTGGGCGTGGACCGCAGCCGCGCCTCGGGCACCGGCTTCGCCGGCCAGTACCCGCCGTACTGGGCCGACGTGTACGAGTCGCCGCAGACCTGCCCGGACGAGCTGCTGCTGTTCTTCCACCACGTGCCGTACGACCACGTCCTGCACAGTGGGTCGACGGTCATCCAGCACATCTACGACACCCACTTCGCGGGCGTCGAGGAGGTGGCGGTGATGCGACGCCGGTGGCAGACCCTGAACGGGATGATCGACCCGGCCGTGTACGAGCGGGTGGCCGAGCGCCTCGATGAGCAGGTCCGCAGCGCCACCGAGTGGCGGGATCAGATCAACACGTACTTCTTCCGCAAGTCCGGGGTGCCCGACGCGCGGGGGCGGCGCATCTACTGACCGGGGCGGATCACCAGGGGTGCACGGTCCCGTCCTCCAGCCGGTTGACCGGCAGGTACGCGGGCGCGTACGGGTAGCGGGCCGCCGCCTCCTCGTCGATGTCGACGCCCAACCCGGGCGTCTCGGCGGGGTGCAGGTAGCCGTCGGCGAAGTGGTACCCGTGCGGGAACACCTCGTCAGTCTGCGCGGTGTGCCGCATGTACTCCTGCAGGCCGAAGTTGGGGATCGAGATGTCGAGCTGCAGCGCGGCGGCCATGCAGACGGGCGACAGGTCGGTGGCGCCGTGTGAGCCGCTCCGGACGTGGTGCAGCGCGGCAAGGTCGAAGATGCGCCGCAGGTGGGTGATCCCGCCGGCATGCACCACCGTGGCCCGGACGTAGTCGATGAGCTGCTCGCGGATGAGCTGAGCCGCGTCGAAGACGGTGTTGAAGACCTCGCCGACCGCGATCGGCGTGGTGGTGTGCTGCCGGATCAGCCGGAAGCCCTCCTGCAGGTCGGCGGGGACCGGATCCTCCATCCAGGTCAGCGCGTACGGCTCCAGGCTGCGGCCGAGCCGGGCCGCCTCGATGGGGGTGAGCCGGTGGTGCACGTCGTGCAGCAGCCGCAGGTCGGGGCCGAACTCGTCGCGGACCCGCGCGAACACGCCCGGCACGTGTGACAGGTAGCGCTGCGTCGACCAGGTCGCCTCGCTGGGCAGGGCCGCGTCGGCCGGCTCGTAGAAGAACTTGTCGGCGCTGACCCCGTACGTCTTGGGCAGGCCCGGCACACCGCACTGCACGCGTACGGCCCGGTAGCCGAGGTCGACGTAGCGGGCGACCTCGACCAGCACCTCCTCGACGGTCTCGCCGTTGGCGTGGCCGTACACGGTGACGCCCTCGCGGGACCGGCCGCCGAGCAGCTGGTAGACCGGCAGGCCCGCCACCTTGCCCTTGATGTCCCACAGGGCGGTGTCCACCGCGGCGATCGCGCTCATGGTGACCGGGCCGCGCCGCCAGTACGCGCCCTGGTACAGGTACTGCCAGGTGTCCTCGATCCGGGCCGGGTCCCGGCCGATCAGCAGCGGCGCCACGTGGTCGCGCAGGTACGACGCGACGGCCAGCTCCCGACCGTTGAGGGTGGCGTCCCCGACTCCGGTGACGCCCTCGTCGGTGACGATCTTGAGGGTGACGAAGTTGCGGCCCGGACAGGTCACGATGACCCGGGCGTCGACGATCTTCACTCGATCTCCTTCGTGCCCGCGGGAGTCGGGTGAGGACGCTCGCAGGGGGGTGCACGCGAGGACGGTCTGGTTATCGGGAACATGCCGATAATAGCCCGCCGCCGGCCGGTGGCGAACGGCCCCGCCGCCCCTGGCACGTGCGCAGGTGACCGCGCAATTCCTTGCGCCGAAAGGTTTCCGGAAGCCTTGACAATCGAGCGACCTCGATTGAAGCTGACATCGGTCACGCGAGCCGCGGTCACGGTCGGGCGAAGGGCAGTCCTCGACTAACCCCCTTCCATGCGCCATTCTCCCGAGGAATCGCGAACCATGACACTGAAGACAAGGCTGCTCGGCGTCCTCACCGCGGTCGCGACGGTCGCCGCCGCCGCGCTGGCGTTCGCCACGCCCGCGTCCGCCGCGACGCTCACGCAGGTGACCGGCTTCGGCAACAACCCCACAAACCTCCAGATGCACCTGTACGTCCCGGACCGGGTGGCATCCCGCCCGGGGATCCTGCTCGCCCTGCACTACTGCACCGGCACCGGCCCCGCCTTCTACTCCGGCACGCAGTACGCCTCCCTCGCCGACCGGTACGGCTTCATCGTCATCTACCCGTCGGCGACCCGCAGCAGCAAGTGCTGGGACGTGGCCTCGCCGCAGGCGTTGCGCCGAGGCGGGGGCAGCGACCCGGTCGGGCTCATCTCGATGATCGACTACGTCAAGCAGCGGTACTCCGCCGACGCGGACCGCGTCTTCGCCACCGGCACCTCGTCGGGCGCGATGATGACCAACGTCATGCTCGGTGACTACCCGGACGTGTTCGCGGCCGGCGCGTCCTTCGCCGGGGTGCCGTTCGCCTGTTTCGCCACCGGGGGCACCTCGGAGTGGAACAGCCAGTGCGCGAACGGGCAGTCCATCAAGACCGCCCAGCAGTGGGGGGACCTGGTCCGCGGGGCGTACCCCGGCTACAGCGGCCGGCGGCCGCGGATGCAGATCTGGCACGGCACGAGCGACGACACCCTGCGCTACCCGAACCTCGGTGAGCAGGTCAAGCAGTGGACCAACGTGCACGGTCTGAGCCAGACCCCGACGTACACCGACTCCCCGCAGTCGGGTTACACCCGCACCCGGTACGGCAGCAGCGGCCCGATGGCCCCGGTCGAGGCGATCAGCATGCAGGGCGTCACGCACAACATCCCCGTCGACGCCGCGCAGGTGATCCGCTTCTTCGGCCTCGACGGCACCGCCCCGCCGACGACGCCGCCGCCGACCACGCCGCCCCCGACGACGCCTCCGCCGACGACGCCGCCCCCGACGACGCCGCCCCCGACGACCCCGCCGCCCACCACGCCTCCTCCGACCACTCCGCCGCCCACCACGCCGCCGCCCAGCGCGGGCGCCTGCGCGGTCACCTACACGGTCAACGCCTGGAACAACGGGCTCACCGCGAGCGTACGGATCACCAACACCGGCGCCACGGCCGTGAACGGGTGGGCGCTGACCTTCACGCTGCCCGGCGGCCAGACCATCACCGGCGGCTGGAACGCCGCCTACTCGCCGACCAGCGGCGCGGTGACGGCTCGCAACGTCTCCTACAACGGCACCATCGCCCCGAACACGTCGGTCGAAATCGGCTTCCAGGCCACCCACACCGGCGACGCCGGCAAGCCCACGGCCTTCGCCCTCAACGGGGCCACCTGCTCGGTCTCCTGACCCACGCCGCACCCCACCCACAAGGAGTCGCACGAATGCGAAACGCGAGATGGAGAGCGGCGTCGAGAGCCGCCGTCGCGCTGGCCGGGGCGGGCGCGCTCGCCGCCGGCATGACGCTGGTCCTGACGGCGCCCGCCGCCGCCGGGACCACGCTCGGCGCGTCCGCCGCCGAGAAGGGCCGCTACTTTGGTACGGCAGTGGCCGGTTTCAAGCTCTCGGACAGCACGTACACCACGATTTTGAACCGTGAGTTCAACATGGTGACGGCCGAGAACGAGATGAAGATCGACGCCACCGAGCCGCAGCAGAACCGTTTCAGCTACGGCTCGGCCGAGCAGATCGTCAACCACGCCCGCAGCCGCGGCATGCAGGTACGCGGTCACACGCTGGCCTGGCACGCCCAGCAGCCGAGTTGGATGCAGGGCATGAGCGGAAGCGCCCTGCGGCAGGCGATCCTGAACCACGTGACGCAGGTGGCCACGCACTTCCGGGGGCAGCTCTACTCCTGGGACGTGGTGAACGAGGCGTTCGCCGACGGCAACTCCGGCGGCCGGCGCGACTCGAACCTGCAGCGCACCGGCAACGACTGGATCGAGGCGGCGTTCCGAGCCGCGCGGGCCGCGGACCCGGGAGCGAAGCTCTGCTACAACGACTACAACATCGACAACTGGACCTGGGCCAAGACGCAGGGCGTCTACAACATGGTCCGCGACTTCAAGTCCCGTGGCGTGCCGATCGACTGCGTCGGCTTCCAGTCGCACTTCAACAGCGACTCCCCGTACGTCAGCAACTACCGCACCACGCTGTCGAGCTTCGCGGCGCTGGGTGTGGACGTGCAGATCACCGAGCTGGACATCCAGGGCGCTCCGGCGAACACGTACCGCAGCGTGGTCGAGGACTGCCTCGCGGTGGCCCGCTGCAACGGCATCACCGTGTGGGGCATCCGGGACAGCGACTCGTGGCGGTCCTCGCAGACGCCGCTGCTGTTCAACAACAGCGGCCAGAAGAAGCCCGCGTACGACGCCGTGCTCGCCGCGCTGAACAGCGGCACCACCCCGACGACCCCGCCGCCCACCACCCCGCCGCCGACGACTCCACCACCCACGACTCCGCCGCCCACCACGCCTCCGCCGGGACAGGGTGACTGCTCCGCCTCCGTGACGGTGAACCAGTGGAACGGCGGCTTCGTGGCGAACGTCCGGGTGACCGCCGGCTCCTCGGCCCTCAACGGGTGGACCGTGACGATCGACCTGCCTTCCGGCGCGACCGTCACCAACGCCTGGAGCGCCACCAACAGCGGTAGCACCGGCACGACGACCTGGAGGAACGTCTCCTACAACGGTCAGGTCGGCGCCGGACAGTCCACCGAGTTCGGCTTCCAGGGCACCGGCAACGCCGGCACCCTCAGCCCAACCTGCGCGCCAGCCTAACCCCAAACCCCCACCCCGGTACCACCCCCGCTCCACCCTCGTGATCAAGAGGTTTGCGTCACCCGCCCCGGCGTGTCGTGACGCAAACCTCTTGATCAACGGGGCCGTGGGGTGGGCCCGGGGTGGGGGGACCGGGGTGGGTGGGGTGGGTTAGCCGTCGATTCGGGTTATGTTGCGGATCTTGTTTGACGCGTCCAGCGCGGCTACCTTGTACGCCTCGGCCAGGGTCGGGTAGTTGAACACCGCGTCGATCAGATAGTCGATCGTGCCGCCGCAGCCCATCACCGCCTGACCGATGTGGACGATCTCGGTGGCGGCGGTGCCGAACACGTGCACCCCGAGCAGGCGGCCATCCTCGGGGGAGACGAGCAGCTTCAACATCCCGTACGAGTCACCGACGATCTGACCCCGGGCCAGCTCCCGGTAGCGGGCGATGCCCACCTCGAACGGCGTCGCCGCGTCGGTCAGCTGGGCCTCGGTCTGGCCGACGAAACTGATCTCCGGGATGGTGTAGATGCCGATGGGTTGCAGGCCGTGCATCTCCCGGATCGGTTCGCCGCAGGCGTGCTGGGCGGCCAGCCGACCCTGCTCCATGGAGGTGGAGGCCAGCGCCGGGAAGCCGATCACGTCACCCACCGCGTAGATGTGCTCGACCGACGTGCGGTAGTTGGCGTCGACGGCGATCCGGCCGCGTCGGTCCGCCGTCAGCCCGGCCGCCTCCAACGCCAGGTCGTCGGTCTGCCCCTGTCGACCCGCCGAGTACATGACGGTGTCCGCGACGATCTTCTTGCCGCTCTTGAGGATGCACAGCGCCGCCGTCTGGTGCTTCTCCACCGCGGCGACCTCCTCGCCGAAGCGGAACGCCACCGACAGGTCGCGCAGGTGGTACTTGAGCGACTCGACGATCTCCTCGTCGCAGAAGTCGAGCATCTGCTCGCGGCGTTCGACGACGGTCACCTTTGTGCCGAGGGCGGCGAACATCGACGCGTACTCCATGCCGATCACGCCGGCGCCGACCACGACCATGCTGCGCGGTACGGCCTGGAGGTTGATGACTCCATCGGAGTCCACGATGGTCCGCTCGTCGAAGTCGACACTGTCCGGGCGGGCCGGGCGGGTGCCGGCCGCGATGACGGCCTTGTCGAAGGTCACCTTCGAGTCGCGCCCGGCGCCCGCGTCGACCCAGATCGAGTGGGCATCCGCGAAGCGGCCGGTACCGGTGATCATCGCGACCCGGTTGCGGGCGAGTTGGTTGCGGATGACGTCGGTCTGGCGTGTGATGACGTGCTGGGTGCGGGCGGCCAGGTCGCTGACCGTGATCTCCTCCTTGACCCGGTAGCTGCTGCCGTACAGGTCGCGCTGGCTCAGGCCGGTCAGGTAGAGCACGGCCTCGCGCAGCGTCTTGGACGGGACGGTGCCGGTGTTGATGCACACCCCACCGAGCATGTCGCGGCGGTCCACGATGGCAACCCGCCGGCCGAGCTTGGCGGCGGCGATCGCGGCCTTCTGACCGCTGGGTCCGGAGCCCAGCACCAACAGGTCGTAGTCATACACGATCGTTAGCGTCGCAAGATGTCGCCGTCGACACCAGACCCCGGACGCGAGCGTTACTCGTCTGCCGCCACGCAGACGCCGCCGTTCAGCGTGATCTCCTCCGGCAGTTGGGTGCCGGTGGCGACGATGCCCAGCGACACCGTGCCGCCGGGCCTGATCAGCGCGTTGTGGCTGGTGTTGCGGACCCGCAGATAGCTGTTGTTCGGCCGGTCGACGACCTGCGCGCCCCAAAGGGCCCGTACCTGCTGGCTGGCCCAGAACCGCCAGGTCATCGTCCAGCCGTTCACCGCCGTCGTGCCGGTGTTCTCGACGGCGAGGTACGCCACGAAGCCGTCCGGCCACTGCCGGACGACCGTGCGGACCGCGCAGCTCGGCGGGGGCGGCAGGGTGGTCACGGTGACCGGCGACGACAGCGCCGACCAGTTGCCCGCCTCGTCGCGGGCGCGCACCACGAAGGTGTACGTCGTGTTCGGCGTCAACCCGCTGACCTGGGTCATGGTGGGGCTCGGCGGGAACTGGTACAACTCCCTGACCAGGGTCAGCTGACCGCTCGCGTCGACCCGCTACACCTCGTACCGGTCGAGCACGACGTTGTCGGTCGACGGGGTCCAGCGCAGCCACACCAGGGTCGCCGCGACGTCGTACGCGACCGGCTGGCCGGGCGCGCTCGGCGGCTGGCTGTCACCCGGTGGCATGGTCAACCGCAGCGTCGGGTTGGACACCGACCGGTTGCCCGCCGCGTCCAGCCCCGCGACGCTCAGGGTGTACGTCCGGGACGGGAGCAGGTCGGTGAGGCGGATGGTGGTGGTGTCGGTCGAGTACGCCCGGCCGGTGTCCTCGAACAGCGCCGAGACCGCGTAGCCGACCACGCCCACGTTGTCGGTCGACGCCGTCCAGGTCAGCTCCACCGAGGTGGTGTCGATGGCGGTGACCGTGATCGGGCCGGGGGCGGTGGGGCGTTCGGAGTCGTCGGCGGCGTGCGCCGGACTCGGGCCCAGCACGACCGCTGCGGCCACCAGCGCGGCGACGGCCCGGGTGGTGGCCCGTGATCGGGGCCGTGTTCGGATTGGGTGCACGATGAATCCCTCGCCTCCGGTTGTCCGCAGCGGGCCGGCGATTCACTGCCGTCGATCTTACGGCAGCGGGAGGTTCGAATATGCCCCGTCGCCGCACTCACCCCGAGGGCCGCCTGAGTTGGTCGGTGCCGGCGGGATCCGGCAGGCAGGGTGTTGCCCGGGTCCTTTGGAGCTGAATCGTCTACGACATCGCCGGCGTCAGACCAGCGGGCCAGCGGCCTAGCGGCCCGACGGCCCAGCAGGCCGGCGGCCCGACGGCCCAGCAGGCCGGCGGCCCGACGGCCTAGCGGCCCGACGGCCCAGCAGGCCAGCGGCCCGACGGCCCAGCGGCCCGACGGCCCAGCGGCCCGACGGCCCAGCGGCCCGACGGCCCGACGGCCCAGCGGCCCAGCGGCGCGTCGGCTCAGCGACCCGGCGGGCCCCGCGACTAGTCGGCCGGGTCTGATTCGTTTGCGGCATCAGCTCCAAAGGCTTCCCGCAAGGCATCCGCCTCCCATGAGGTTGGCGCGATCTCGTCGCCGGATCGCGGTTCAGCGGCCGGCACTGTCATCGGTGCGTGGCGCGATCGGCAACGCGATCGGCAACCGGAGCAGCCGGTCAAGGTGGCCGCTAGCTGACCAGGCGGCGTTCCCAGGCCCAGGCGGCGATCTCGACGCGGTTGCGGGCCGGGAGCTTCGCCTGCACGCTGGCCAGGTGTGTCTTGACCGTGCCGACGGCGATGAAGAGTTGGCCGGCGATCTCGGCGTTGGTCAGCCCCCGGGCGACGAGCTTCACGACGTCGAGTTCCCGTGGGGACAGGCCCGCGTCGTCGCGCGGCGCGGCGGGCGAGCTGAGGTGCTCCAGCAGCCGTACGGTGATGGACGGGCTGATCAGCGCGTCACCGGAGACGGCGGCGCGGACCGCCTCGACGAGCAGCGTCGGGCCGGAGTCCTTGAGCAGGAAGCCGCACGCGCCGTGGGACAGCGCGGTGTGCACGTACTCGTCGAGGTCGAACGTCGTCACCACGACCACCCGCACCGGGTCCGCGACGCCCGGCCCGGCGAGCAGCCGGAGCGCCTCCAGGCCGTCGAGGCGGGGCATCCGGATGTCCAGCAGCACCACGTCCGGACGTAGCCGACGGGTCATCTCGACGGCCGCGATCCCGTCGGCGGCCTCACCGACCACCGTCATGTCCGGCTGCGCCCCGATGATCATGCCGAAGCCGGTGCGGACCATCGCCTGGTCGTCGGCGATCAGCACCCGGATCATCGGGTCACCGCCACGCGCAGGGGAAACGCGGCGTCGAGCACCCAGCCGCCGGAGACGCCCGGTCCGGCGGTGACCGTGCCGTCGAGGGCGCGTACCCGCTCGGTGAGGCCGACCAGGCCGAAGCCGTGCCCCCGGGCCGGCGTCGAGCGCGGGCCCGCGCCGTCGTCGGCGACCCGGACCAGCAGCCAGTCCGGCGTACGGTGCACGGACACCGCCACCGATCGGGCGTCCGGCGCGTGTTGGCGGGCGTTGGTCAGCCCCTCCATCACCACCCGGTACGCCGAGGTGGAGACCTCCACCGGCAGCCCGTCGAGCGGACCGTCGACGTACAGCCGGGCCGGCGTGTTGGTCGTGCCGTTGTGGCCCTCCAGCAGGGGCGCGAGATCGGCCACACCGGCCAGCGGGGCCAGCGGCGCGTCCGGCGGGGCGTCCGGATTGCGCAGCACGCCGACCATCCGCCGCATCGAGGCCATCGTCTCGGCCCCGGCCCGCTCGATCTGCTCCAGGGCGACGATCACCCGTTGTGGGTCCTGTTCCGCGACGAACCGGGCGCCCTGCGCCTGCACCACGATTCCGGTCACGTGATGGGCGATGAAGTCGTGCAGGTCGCGGGCGAACTCGGCGCGCTGCTCGGCGCGTACCAGCGCGATGGCCCGCTCCCGGCCGCTGGCGACGACGCGCAGGTAGATCCCGGCGGCGGCGGCGCCGACCGCGCCGAGCGCCTGGAGCAGCCCGAAGATCACGTAGACGAGGTCGGCGCCGCCGCGCAGCGGAAGCGCGGCGGCGGCGAGCGCGGCGACCACGGCCGCCCACGGGGCGAGCCGGGCGGAGCCCCACCGGGTCACCACGAACACCACCGCGATCATCCCCGCGGACTCGGCCAGCCCCCAGGTGCCGCCCAGCAGAAGGAACCGGCTCGTCCTGAGCACCAGGAAGCCCAGAGTGACGGCGAGTGAGATGACGCCGAGCACGAGCGCCGCGATCGGCAACGACCGGGAACCCTGCCGGTGCACCGGCAGCCAGACCACCGTGGTCGCCGCCGCCATCCCCACCTGTAACAGGGCTCGCAGCGCTTCGGCCATGCCCATCCCGCTGTAGAGGCCGTACCGCAGGTCGAAGGCACAGAGCAGGACCAGCGCCGCCAGGCCGGCGAGCTGACCCAGGCGTACCCACCAGGCTGAGAATTTCGGCGCGTTCATCGTGACCCAGCGTAGCCACGCGGGCGGCTCGGGCAGATCGGCCGAAAGACAGACCCCTCGGCCGCGTTCCCCGACCGCGGACCGATGCGGCCGCCGCCCGGCGGGGGCGAGGCTTCCGGCGGTCACATCGCAACCACCGGAGGAACCCATGACAACCCACGCCCCACCGCAGACCGGGCCGGCGGCCGTCGCGGCCGTCGACCTCGTGAAGGTGTACGGCAGCGGCGACACCGCGGTCCGCGCCCTGGACGGCGTCTCGGTCGGCTTCGGCCGGGCCGGGTTCACGGCGATCATGGGCTCGTCCGGGTCCGGCAAGTCGACGTTGATGCACTGCCTCGCCGGCCTGGACACCCCCACGTCCGGGCGGGTCCTGCTCGGCGGCACGGAGCTGACCGGTCAGTCCGACCGCACGCTGACCCGGGCCCGCCGTGACCGGATCGGCTTCGTGTTCCAGTCGTTCAACCTGCTGCCGCAGCTCACCGCCGCGCAGAACATCACCCTGCCGCTGGACCTCGCCGGCCGGGAACCCGACCGTGACCTGCTCGCGCACCTCGTCGACGTGCTGGGCCTCGGGCAGCGGCTCGGGCACCGGCCCAGCGAGCTCTCGGGCGGCCAGCAGCAGCGGGTGGCGCTGGCCCGGGCCCTGGTGTCGCGGCCCGAGGTCGTCTTCGCCGACGAGCCGACGGGCAACCTCGACTCCCGCTCCGGCGCGGAGGTGCTCGCCATCCTGCGCGACTCGGTACGCGACCTGGGCCAGACGGTGGTCATGGTCACCCACGATCCGATCGCCGCCGCGTACGCCGACCGGGTGGTGCTCCTCGCCGACGGTCGGATCGCCGGTGAGATCAACGAGCCGGACCAGGGCTCGATCACCGACGCGCTGCGCGCGCTGGCGGTGGCCGCATGAGGGCGACCGTGCTGCGTACCCAGGTGATCGCCGCGGCCCGACGGCCGGGCCGGCTGATCCTCACCGGCCTGGCGATCCTCGTCGCGTCGTTTGTGGTCTTCGGCACCGTGCTGGCGCGGGACATCACCGAACGGACCGCCCGGGACACCCTCAGCGGCACACCGGCGGTCACCGACCTGGCGGTCGGTGACCCCGAGCGGCCGCCCGCCCTGACGGAGTTGCGGGACGTCCGTGCGGTGCCCGGCGTCGTCGAGGCGGTGGGTCGGGTGACCCTCGGTGTCTCGGTCGGCGGGGGATACGTCAACCTCCAGGCGGATCCGGGCCGGGGCCCGCTGGCCACGGTCCGCCTGGTCCAGGGCAGCTATCCCGACCAGCCCGGCGAGATCGCGGTGAGCCCGCGTACCGTCGAGCGGCTGGGGCTGACGGTCGGCACGGTGACCACCGGAACGGGCGGCAACCTCACGGCCGAGTCGCCGCTCACCGTCACGGGAGTGGTCGACACCCCCGCCGACGACGGCGCGAACGCCTACGCGCCGGACGACGTCGTGGCCGCGTGGTGCCATTTGACCTTCGTGGAACGGATCGACCTGCGGGCGGCCCCGGGCGCGACGCAGGCGGTCCACCAGCGCCTGGCCGCGGCGGTCCCCGCCGAGCAGCCGATCCGCTCGGGCGCCGAGGTACGCGACGCCGAGGCCGACGCGGCGGCCGAGCAGGTCGGCAGGCTGTTCGCGCTGGTCGGGATGTTCGTCGGGATCGCGGTGGCCGCCGCGGCCCTGGTGGTCACCTCCACGTTCCGCATCGTCTTCGCCCAGCGGATGCAGCACCTCGCGCTGCTGCGGGCGGTCGGCGCGGGCCGGGGAGCGTTGGTGGGCGCGCTCACGGCCGAGGGCGCCCTGACCGGGTTCGTCGCCGGTGTCGTCGGGGTGGCCGCCGCGCTGGCCGTCGGGCAGGCGCTTCCGCCGGTCCTGCGCGCCTTCGGCACGGTGGTGTCGTCGCCGGGGCTGCCGCTGACGGCGGCGGTCGCGGTGGTGGTCGGGGCGGTCGTGATCACCGTGCTGGCGGTCCTCGCCCCGGCGTTCTCCGCCGCTCGGGTCTCGCCGCTGGAGGCGTTGCGCGCGGCCAGCGTCACCGCCGGCCGGCGTGGCATCGGAGCGGCCCGCCTGGTGTCCGGGGCGCTGCTGGCCCTCGGTGCGCTGCTGGCCGGCGTCGCGGCGGTGCGCCGCATGCCGACGCCGGGCGCGGAGTCGTACGACCCGACGCTCGGCCTGCTCCTGCTGGTCGCCTCGGGCGCGTTGGCGTTCTTCGCCCTGCTGACCCTCGGGCCGCTGCTGGTGCGTCCGGTGCTGGCGGTCGTGGGCTGGCCACTGCGCCAGCTCGGCGCCCTCGGACGGTTGGCGGTCGGCGGGATCGGTGGAACACCGCGCCGAGCCGCGGCCGTATCCGTGGTGGTGGCGCTCGGCGTGACGCTGATCTCCGGCGTGGTCATCGGTGGCGCGTCCATGCGGGTGGTCGCCGATCGCGACATGGCCCTCTCCGCGCCGGCCGACTTCGAGGTCGCCTCCGCCGAGGGTACGGCCCTGCCGGTCGCCGTCCTGGCGCGGGCGCGGGCGGCCAGCGCGGCGCTGACCCGGGTCGTGCCGTACCGGATGCTCCACGACGTCACGCTGTCGCGGGGCGGTGAGCGCATCGGTGACGTCGAGGCCGGGTACTCGACGACCGACCTGGACCTGTCGGCGTTGCCGACCCTCGCCGACCTGCCCGTGGCGCAGGGCAGCCTCGCCGACCGGGGACCCGGCCGGATCGTGCTCGGCCAGGCGGTCGCCAGCGTCACCGGGCTGCGGGCCGGCGACACGGTCACCCTCGGCCGCGACGCCTCGACGGTCGACGTGCGCGTGGCGGCGGTCCTGCCCGACCGTGGCCCCCTGTACGCGGGCATCCTCGTCGACCGTGCCGACCTGGACCGGATCGGTGGACCGACGGCGTACAGCGGCCTGCTGGCCGACGCCGCCCGCGCGGGTGAGGACGGCCGCACCGCCGGGGCGCGTGCGCTGCGGCAGGCGGTCGGGAACGCCACCGGGCTGCAGATCAGCGTGCTCGCCGACGATCGGGACCGCAACGACGCGGTGCTGACCGCGCTGGTCTGGATCACCGCCGGCCTGGTCAGCCTCACCGTCCTGATCGCCGTGGTCGGGGTGGGTTCGACGACCGCCCTGTCGGTCGTGGAGCGGGTACGCGAGTCCGGGCTGCTGCGCGCCGTCGGCCTGTCCCGGGCCGGGCTGCGCACGATGCTGACCGTCGAGTCCGGCCTCTACGGGGTGATCGGGGCGACCTTCGGTCTGCTGCTCGGCGTCCCCTACGCCTGGTTGGCGGTGCGGGCGCTGGGGCTCAACGCGCCGCTGACGCTGCCGGTGCTGCCCCTGGTCGGGCTCTTCGTGGCGCTCGTCGCGCTGACCGCGTTGGCCGGGGTGCTGCCGGCGCGGCGGGCCTCGCAGGTCAGCCCGGTGGTGGCGCTGGGCGTCGAGGGATAGGTGCGGGGCGGGCCGGCGTCGAGGGTGCGACGCCGGCCTGCCGCGCGGTCAGTTGGGGTTGCTGGCGTGGGTCAGCGTCTCCCAGGCGACGAAGAGGTTGTTGCTGCCGGCGGGACGTTGTTGCAGCGTGAGGGTCTGCGTGTTGGTCATGACGTTGCCCAACCGGTTGCTCATCGCGTTGAAACCGACCTCGGTGATCGGGCCGAGGCCCCGGGTGAGGGTGCCGCCGCAGAGCCAGGAGGGTGCCGCCTCGCCGAGTTGGTAGCGCGAGTGGAAGCCGAGGGCCTGCCGCAACCGCTCACCGACCTGCGGGTACAGGTCGCGCTCCTGGATCCGTGAGGTCTCCGCGACGTGTGAGATGGCGGAGATGCCGTACCCGGTGTGGACGAAGTCCCGGCAGGTCTCCTGCGCGAGTCCGGCGACGAAGGTGGACTGGCCCTGCCAGTAGCCGATGATCTCGCCGCTGGTGTCCAGGCCGCTGCCGGGCACGGTGTACGGGAGCGCGCCGTCACTGGGCAGGTAGATGAAGGCGCGGGCGCGGTTGAGGAAGCGGGTCACCGCCGCGTCGTAGGCCGTCCGGTCGTCCAGGTGGACGGCGATCCCGATGGCGGCCTCCATCATGGTCAGTTCCCAGTTGCCGTTGCTGTTCGAGCCGTTGCGGACCACCGGCAGGTAAACGGTGCGCAGCATGGTGGCGAACCGGTTGGCGTTGGGCCAGCTGCTGTACGTGTACTTGATGATCTCGGCGGCCCGGGGCCAGGTCGAGCCGCCCAGCCGGTCTGCAGGGGCGCGTTGCTGCCGGTGTGGGAGGTGATCGTCGCCGACCAGGCGTCCATGATCTGGATCGCCTTCTGCGCGTACCGGGCGTCGCCGGTGATGTACCAGGCGAGCGCGTCGGTGTACGCGGCGATCGCGTCCTCGCGCTCTTCGGTGCAGCCGTTGTTGGGGTTGGAGTAGGAGCCGCACTCGACAACCGCGCGCGGCGCCGGGGTGCGGGACAGTGAGGCGTACCGGCTGGACATCATCTGGTTGTAGGCCGCCGCCCAGGGCTGTGCTCCCGCCTGGACCCGCCCGCGTACGAAGTCGAGCTGACCCCTGCTGACCAGCACTCCGGGGTGGGTGAAGCCGCTCGACGGCGGTGGGGTGGTGCCGCCGGTGGGCAGCGTCCAGAGCTGGTTGGCGGTGCCGGTGCAACTCCAGATCTGTAGCGGCGTGCCGTCGGCGGAGCTGGTGCCGGTCGCGTCGAGGCACTTGCCCGAGGCCGGGTTGACCACCTGCCCCGCGCTGGACGACCACTGCTGCGCCCCGGTGCCGTTGCAGTCGTAGATCTGCGCCCGGGCGCCGTTGGCGGTGCTGGCGGCCGCGATGTCCAGGCACTTGCCCAGGGCTCGGATCGTGCCGTCGTCGGCCACGGTCCACTGCTGCGCGGTGGAGCCGTTGCAGGTGTAGAGCTGCACCGGGGTGGAGTTGGCCGGGTTCGCGGCGGCCACGTCGACGCACTTGCCGCCGTACCCGGTGATGGCGCCCGTGCCGGCGGCGGACGCGGGGGAGACGCCGACGACAAGGCCGGTCGGTACGGCGAGCAGGGCCGCGGCGAACGCGGCGGCCAACCTGGTGCGGCGGGGCGTGTGCCCGACCGTTCGTCGCGCCATGGCGGGGTCCTTCCGGGGCGGCGGAAACAACTGTAAAGTGTGTTAATCATTACAGCCGCAGGCATCGATATCAATGTCTTCGCCGCAATTGCCGCCGTGCCGGCCTCGACGCTCAGACGAGCTGACCTCCGGTAACGGAGAGTAGGCGCAACCTGTCGTCGCTCTCGGAACCGGGCACCGCCGTGAAGACCAGCAGGGTCTGGGACTGGTCTGGATCGACGAGCGTCTGGCAGTGCAGCTCCAACGCGCCGACCTCCGGGTGCAGGAGGTGCTTCGGTGGGCACTGGCCGCCCGGCACCGGGTGCTCGCGCCACAGTCGGGCGAACTCCGGGCTCGCGGCGAGCAGGTCGTCGACGAGCGCCGCGGCCCGCGAGCCGCGGCCATCACGGGTGTACGCGGCGTGCAGGTGCGCCACCAGCAGCCGGCTGTGCTGCTGGTGGTCCTGTGCCCGATACCGCTGGCGGACGTGGGGGTCCGTGAACCAGCGGTGGTGCGCGCTGCGCGCCAGCCCGGTGTGCCGGGTCTCGTCGCCGAGCAGGGCGACGGCCGGCGCGGTCTGCGCCAGGGTCTCGCCGAGGTGGTTCACCACCTGGGCCGGGGTGTCGTGCAGCCGGTCGAAGATGCGCATCATCCCGGGGTTGACGTGGTCGGCGCGTACCGCGCGGTGGGGCACGGCGTGCCCGGCGAGCTGGAACAGGTGGTCCCGTTCGGCCAGGGACAGGCGCAGGCCGCGGGCCAGGGCGGCGAGCATCTGCTCGGAGGGGTGCGGCCCGCGCTGCTGCTCCAACCGCGTGTAGTAGTCGGTGGACATACCGCTCAACGCGGCGACTTCCTCGCGCCGCAGCCCACCGGTGCGCCGCCGCGGGCCGCGCGGCAACCCCACGTCCTCGGGGCGCAGCGCCTCGCGTCGGGTGCGCAGGAAGCTGGCGAGGTGGGCGCGGTTCACGGTGACTCCGATCGGGGTGGGCGCCGGCGGGTGGACCGGCACGGTGGGTGCAACAGACGGGCCGGCGCAGGATGTTCCGCGCCGGACGCTGGCTGCTCGACGCTGTGGGCCACTCCGCCGACCGGCTGCAATCGGACAGCTGATCGGTTTACGCCACACGGCCGTCACGAAATCCGGAGGCAGAGCGTCACAGTCCCCGGTTAGTCTGCCTCCGCGCGTCGTCGCCCCGGCACGTCGCGTCCCGCGCCTGGTCGGCGCGGCGATCGCCGCCACCGCCCACCATCGGTCCGGATCAACCGACCTCAGGAGAGTTAGTGACACAGCAATCCGTCGCGACATCGGACAAGCTCGACGCCGCGGTGCTCAAGGTGGCGGGTGTCGTCGTCCTTGGCGCGATCATGTCGATCCTCGACGTGACCGTGGTCAGCGTCGCGCTGCCCACGTTCCAAAGCGAGTTCGACGCCACCTACGCCCGGGTGGCCTGGACGATGACGGGCTACACGCTGGCCCTGGCCACGGTGATCCCGCTCAGCGGGTGGGCGGCCGACCGGTTCGGCACGAAGCGGCTCTACATGGTGGCGCTCGCCCTGTTCACGATCGGGTCGGGGCTCTGCGCCACCGCCGACTCGATCGGCCAGTTGATCGGCTTCCGTGTCCTGCAGGGCCTCGGCGGCGGCATGCTCATGCCGCTCGGCATGACGATCATGACGCGGGCGGCCGGGCCGCACCGGATCGGCCGGCTGATGGCCGTCCTCGGCATCCCGATGCTCCTCGGTCCGATCGGTGGCCCGATCCTCGGTGGCTGGCTGATCGACACCGCGAGCTGGCACTGGATCTTCCTGATCAACCTGCCGATCGGTGTCATCGCCCTGATCTACGCGCAGTTCGCCCTTCCGAAGGACGCCCCCGAGCCGTCGGAGTCCTTCGACTTCCTCGGCATGCTGATGCTCTCCCCGGGTCTCGCGCTCTTCCTGTACGGCGTCTCGTCGCTGCCGGAGGCGGGCACGTTCAGTGCGAACAAGGTGTGGGCCCCGATGCTGGTCGGCGGCGCGCTGGTGGTGGCGTTCGTGCTCTACTCCTTCAAGCCCCGGCACCCGCTGCTCGACCTGCGACTGTTCCGCAACCGCAACCTCACCATCGCGGCGTCCACGCTGTTCGTGTTCATCATCGCGTTCATGGGCGCCGGCCTGCTGTTCCCGAGCTACTTCCTGCAGGTGCGCGGTGAGTCCACGCTGGCCGCCGGCCTGCTGATGGCTCCGCAGGGCATCGGCGCGATGATCACCATGCCGATCGCCGGAACCCTCGCCGACCGGGTGCCCATCGGCCGTACCGTCCCGTTCGCGCTGGCCCTGATCGTCGTCGGGTTCTTCGGCTTCACCCAGGTCGACCCGCAGACGTCGTACTGGCTGCTCGGTGGGTCGCTGTTCGTGATGGGCCTGGGCATGGGCGGCACGATGATGCCGATCATGACGTCGGCGCTGCGGACGTTGCAGGCGCAGGAGGTCGCGCGCGGCTCGACGCTCGTTAACATCCTGCAGCAGATCGGCGGCTCGGTCGGCGCCGCCGTGATGTCGGTGATCCTCACCAACGAGCTGAACGGCTCCCGGCCGATCCCCGGCCTGGTGGACGAGAGCGGCAAGCCGGTCACCGAGGCCGGGCTGGCCATCGCCTCTCAGCAACGACCGGAGGTGCTCGCGCAGGTGCCGGTGGACCCCTCGACCCTCGCCTCGATCATCGAGCGCGGTCTCGACTTCGCCGCGAAGTCGTTCGCCCACACGTTTTGGGTGGGGTTCGCGCTCGTGCTGGCCACCTTCATTCCGGCCGCCCTGCTGCCGCGTCGGCGTACGCCCGCGCAGCCGCTCGGTGACGAGCAGACCGAGCTGCCGAAGACGCCGGTCGTCATCCACTAACCGACGCGCCCGCCGCGCTCGACGCCCGTTGCGGTGTCGAGCGCGGCGGTGTGCCGGTCAGCGCAGAGGACCGTCGCCCGGCCCGTTCGGTTCCTCGACCACGTGCACCGCAGCCTCCTCGGCGCTCGCGCCGCCCGCGTCGATCCCGGCGTCCCACGCCACCGAGTCGGCCTCGTCGTCCTCGCGGACGCCCTCGTCGTACTCGACGAGACGGCCCGCGCGCGCCTCGGTCTCGTACCCCCGGCGGGTCAGCTCGTCCTCGTCGTCGCCACCCTCGGCGTACGGGTCGACGTCCGGCTCCTCCTGGGCGAGGTACTGGTCCAACGACTCGCCCGCCCGCTCCTCGGCGGGGGTGGTGCCGAACCGGTTCGCCGCCGTCCAGTGGTCCGCGGCGACGATGCCGGTGTCGAGGGGGTCGCCGACCCGATCGTCGTCGAGGGTGTCGGAGGCGTCCAGCACCCCGTCGTCCTCGGCCACGTTCCACTCGTCGACGGAATCCGTCTGGCTCACGGCGATCTCTCCTTCGTCACGGCGCAGCGAAGTGCCAAGCCTATGACCGTGCAACACGGCCGGCTCCCGAGGCCTGCCCGCTGTGACGAACAGGCCTCGGGGGCGACGGGCATCACCGCTTCAGCAACTCCACCACGGCTTCGGTGAACTCCGCCGGCTGCTCGATGTGACCGAAATGCCCGCTCTGCTCCAAGATGGTCAGCCGCGAGTCCTTCAGGCCGGCGTGCAGTTCCTCGGCGTAGCGCGGGCCGCAGATGAAGTCGTACGCCCCGACGATCACCACGGCCGGAGCGGTGATCTCACCGAGCCGGTCGCGCACGTCGAACGGAACCGGGTCCTGCGCGCCGGCCGGCGCCGCCCAGGCCCGCAGACCCGCCTGCAACGGGGCGAACTCGGCCTGTCGAGCCCAGAAGTCCGCGAAGTAGACCGGCAGCGCGGCGCCCAGACCGGCGCTCAGCGTCTCGTCGTCGGTGGCGGTGAGGGCCCGTTGGAGAGCGGCCGGGATCTCCGCCGCCTCCGGCCGATCCGGGTGCCGCTGCGGGTAGGCGGCGAGGTTGGTCATCGCCTCGGCCCAGAAGTCGGCGCCGGTGAGCGGCGAGGTGTCGTACAGGATGAGCCCGGCCACCCGGTCCGGGTGCTCCAGGGCGTAGCGCTGAATGACGAAACCGCCGTACGAGTGCCCGAGCAGGTACACCCGGGGCTCCCCGAGGTGCGCGACGACCGCGTCCAGAAAGCGGACATAGGTGTCCATCCGGTAGTCGTCGGCACTGTCGAGTCTTCCCGACGCGCCGGTGCCGACCGGCTCGAGGTACACCATCGTGTAGTGCTCTTCGAGGCTCGGCGTCCGCAGGTAGGACCACTCGATGCCGGGGCCGCCCGAGTGCGCCACGCAGACCGGGCCGGTGCCGGCGACGTGGTAGACCTGCCGCACCCCGCCGACGGTGAACGAGTGGGCGCCGGGCGCGAGCGCGCCGGTGTCGTGGTGGGTGGAACCCATGAACTGTCTCCCGATCTCCTGGCCCGTGCGGCGTGTGCCGCGACGGCAACTGGTGGCTGGACACCGACCAGATGCGCGGGTCGCCGGGAAAGTTCGCTCGGCGGGAAAGTTTTCTCAGAGCCGCGCCGGAACGGGGTGGAACAGCGTGAGCTGACGTACCCGCCCCTCGCGCAGCACCTGCAACCACAGCGCCGCCGGTGGGCAGTGGTCCGGGTTGTCCGGCGGGCTGAGCAGGTCGGTCTCCCAGATGAGCACGTCGCCGCTGGACACGACGGTGCGCAGCCGTTGTCGTACCCCGGCGTGCAGGTCGCTGGTCATGCCACGCACCGCCAGCTCGCGGCCACCGCGTGGCCCACCGGGAACGACCATCTGAGCGTCCGGCCACCAGGTGTCGTGGACCACATGGTCGAAGTCGCCCCGCATCGCCGTGGCGATCATGTCGACGCCCTCGCGCCACCGCGCGTCGCCGGCCGCGCGGACGTCGGCGTGGGTCGAGGTCGCCGCCGCGCGCAGGCCGCCGGCGAGGGCCCGCCGGGCGTGGCTGAGGCGGCTGCGGACGGTGCCGACCGGCACGCCGCACACGGCCGCGATCTGGTCGTACGACGAGGCGTCGCTGAAGTACCGCAGCATGGTGACCAGGCGGTCGGGCTCGGACAACTCCCCGATGGCGTGCCACACCCAGTCGCGCAGCGCGCCGGAGTCCAGGGACTCCTCCGGGGTGGGTTCGGTGGCGGGGTGGGCGAACCATCCCGGGTCGGCGACCGGCGTCGGACGCGGCGCGCGCAGTGTCATCCGGGCGTTGTTGCGGACGACCGTGCGCAGCCACGGCCCGACGGCTGCCGAGTCACGGATCTCGCCGACGCGCCGCAGCGCCGTCACCATCGCGTCCTGCACGGCGTCCTCGGCATCCGGTCCGTAGCCGAGCAGGCTCACCGCGACCGCCCGCATGCCCGCCTCGTGGCGGGTCAGCAGCACGCCGAGCGCCCCCGCGTCGCCTGCCTGCGCGAGCGTCACCAGTTCGGCGTCACCCACCGTCATGCCCAGTTCCTCCCCGAACCGCCCGTTCTGAACATGTCTGCTCTTCAAGCGTACGGCGGACGCGGCGGGCCGCTACCGCAGGCGGTGTGGAGCGCAGGGGCGCCGGCCCGGGCCGGTCCCCGCCGCAGCTACCCGGCCCGTCGGCGGGCCGTGGGTCGGTGCGCGCGACTGCGTCAGGATGAGGGGCGTGGACATCGAACCGGTCGACGACGCGCCCCGCCGAACGTTCCCCCGGACGATCCTGCGCCAGCGGTGGGAGGACCTCACCTTCCTGCACTGGGCTGTCGCTCCGGAACTCGTCGCGCCGCTGCTGCCCGCCGGCACTCGTCCGGACACGCTGGACGGCGTGAGCTTCGTCGGCCTGATCGGCTTCCGGATGGTCGGGCTGGGCTTCGGTCGCGGGCCGGGGGTGCCGTACTTCGGCACCTTCGCCGAGACGAACGTCCGGCTCTACTCGGTCGACGACACCGGGCGGCGGGCCGTCGTGTTCCGGTCGCTCGACGCCTCCCGCCTGGTGCCCGTGCTGGTGGCCCAGGCGACGCTGCGTCTGCCGTACCTCTGGTCGTCGATGCGGTTGGACCGCGACGGCGACCGACTCACCTACCGGTGCCGGCGTCGCTGGCCCGGCCCGGCGGGTACGACGAGCCGGATGGAGGTCCGGGTGGGGGAGGGCATCGCCGACCCCACCCCCCTGGACCACTTCCTCACCGCCCGGTGGGGGCTGCACACCCGGGCATACGGTCGCACGCTGCACCTGCCGAACTGGCATCCCCGCTGGCCGTTGTACCGGGCGGAGCTGCTGCGCCTGGACGACGAACTCGTCGCCGCCGCCGGACTGCCGGCACCGGTCGGACCGCCGGTCAGCGTGCTCTACTCGCCCGGCGTCGGGGTGCGGTTCGGCCCGCCGGTGACGGTCCGGCAGCCCGGCTGAACGCCGGGCCGCCGGATGCTCAGTAGCGACCGCCCTCGGGAGCCGGCAGGGCGTCGAGGTCGGCCAGTTCCTCGGCGCCGAGTCGCACGTCGCCCGCCGCGCAGTTGTCCACCAGGTACTTCGGGGTCTTGGTGCCGGGGATCGGAATGACCTGATCCTCCTGGGCGACGACCCACGCGAGGGCGACCTGCGCGGGGCTGACGCCGGCCCGGTCGGCGATCTCCCGGACCCGGCCGACGATGGCGAGGTTGGCGGCCAGCGCCTCCTGCTGGAAGCGCGGCAGGCCGCGTCGGAAGTCGTCGGCCGGCAGGTCGTCGAACGACGCGAACCGTCCGGTGAGGAAACCTCGACCCAGCGGGGAGAACGGCAGGAACGCGATGCCCTGCGTGGCGCAGTACGGCAGCACCTCGGTGAGCGGATCCCGGGTCCACAGCGACAGCTCGGACTGCACCGACGCCACCGGATGCACCGCCTGGGCCCGTACGATCTGGGCCACCGTCACCTCGGACAGGCCGATCTGTCGCGCCTTGCCCGCCGCGACGACCTCCGCCATCGCGCCCCAGGACTCCTCAATGGGCACGTCGGGGTCGACGCGGTGCAGTTGGTAGAGGTCGACGTGATCGGTGCCGAGGCGGCGCAGACTGTCGTCGATCGCCGCGCGGATATGCTCCGGCCGGCCGTTGTTGCCGAGCTTCGGTGAGTTGCCGGTGCCGCCGGTCCGGGACGTCGCGACCAGCCCGACCTTCGTCGCCAGGACGGCCCGCTCCCGGTGGCCGCCGGCCAGCGCCCGCCCGACCAGCTCCTCGTTGGTGTACGGCCCGTACACATCGGACGTGTCGATCAGCGTGGCGCCCAGATCCAGCGCCTGCCGGATCACGGAGATCGAGGTGTCGTCGTCGCGAGGACCGGTGATGTCGTATCCGTGGCTCATGCCCATGCACCCGAGACCGATGACGCCGACCTCGGGCCCCGCACTGCCCAGCGTGGTGGTTCGCATGACCCCCACGCTACGACCGCTGGCCGCCACCCGCTGCGCCGGCGGCGCCCTGTCGTAGCCCTGTCGTAGCCCTGTGCTGAGCTGTCGGCCATGGAGAACCCACGATATCTCGACTGCCTGACGGACGACTTCGTCCGGCTGCGGGCGCTCGTGCCCACGGACCCCGGCGCCGCCGTGCCGAGTTGCCCCGGTTGGACCGTCGCCGACCTGGCTCGCCATGTCGGCGAGGTCTACCTACACAAAACCCTGGCCATCCGCGAGGGCGTCGAACCCGAGCCGTGGCCGCCAGCGGAGCTGGCATCGGAGGACCCGCTGGCGTTGCTCGACCGCGCGTACGCCGGGCTGCGTGCCGAGTTCGTCGCCCACGACCCGGCGGACCCTGCGGGTTCGTGGTACGCGCCCGGTCGGCATGTCGGCTTCTGGATCCGCCGGATGGCGCAGGAGACCGTCATCCACCGCGTCGACGCCGAGCTGGGCGTCGGGGCGCCGATCGCGCCCATTCCCGACGACCTCGCCGTGGACGGCGTCGACGAGCTGCTCCGGGTGTTCGTGGAGTACTCGGTGGCCGAGTGGACCCCCTACTTCAGCGAGATGCTGGCGGGCTCGCCGGGTTGGACGATCGCCGTCCGTACCGACGGCGCGGCCTGGTCGGTGCGTACCGGACGGGATCTGTTTCGGGTGACCGACGGCGTGGCCGACGTCGCCGACGCGACGGTGACCGGACCGCCCGCGGCGATGCTGCGCTGGGTGTGGGGGAGGGAGCTGCCCGGCGGGTCGAGCGGCGTCACTGTCGAGGGGGCGCCCGAGGCGATTGCCGAGTTGCGGCGTTGCATCGTGATCGCGACCCAGTGAGGCCGTGCCGCCCGGCCAGGTGCACTGGCTGCCGGCCTGCCGGCCTGCCGTTCGGCGTGGGCCCCGGTGATGATCGTCGGCCCGCACTAGAATCGACAACGCTCACTGCTTTTGCCGGTGTGGGCTGGGGGCTGGCGCGAAGGGCGGTGGGCGGCATGGGACCGGACGAGCGGCGACGGTTGTTCGAGCAGGCACGGGAGCGCTCGACGCGACAGGAGACGTGGGCGGAAGCCGACCGGCTCTGGACCCGGGTGATCGAGGCGTACCGGGAGGCCGTGCGGGGGCCGGGCCGGGCCGCGCGGGAGGACCAGCAGCAGTTGGCCCGGGCGCTGTGGCGGCACAGCATGCTGCTGTCCGCGCGGGGCCGGGCCACCGACGCGATGGCCCCCGGCGGTGAGGCGGTCGTCGTCTTCGAGCGGGTGTACGACGCCGTGGCGGCCGAGGGCGGGAGCATCGCCGCCGCACCCCGGGACGACGCCCTGGCCGAACTGATCACCGCGCTCGTGGATCTGGCCGAGGTCTCGTTCGCCGCCGGTCAGCCCGCCACCCGCAGGGACCTGTTGGAGCGTGCCGTGACGGTGGGCCTGACCTCCGCCGGCTCGCCCCCGTCCGCCGGGCCGCGGACGCGGGAGGCGATGGGGACGGCCTACCACAACCAGGCGGTGGCGCTGCTGCACCGGCACCTCACCCGGCCGTCGCCGACCGAGGGCGCCCAGGAGGCGGCGCTGGCGGCATCGCGGGCCTGTGAGCTGCGACAGGGTCTGCTGGACATGGCGCGTCCGCTGTCGTTCTGGGAGATGGCCAACACCTACGGGGTGTACGCCCAGTGCCTGATCCTGATCGGTGACCTGGACCGGGCGGCCATGGTGCTGTCGATGGGCAACCGGTTCGTCGAGACGCTGGGTCCGGCCGCCGCCGAGCCGGCCCAGAAGTTGCGCGTCGCGGCCGAGATGCTGGCCCGGGAGAAGGGTGGGTCGCGGGGCGCGGCCGGTTCGCGTCGCTGGGGCTGGCGGCGCTGAGCCGTCCGACCTGGCTTGCATGACATCGTCAACGATCGATACTGTGCGCGAAGGCGCCGCCCCGCCGCAGACCACCACCGTCGATCCGAAGCGGGTTCCGCATGCGCACACTGAGACTTGTCACGTCGCTGGCCGTCGCCGGCCTGCTCGCCGGCGCGGTGGCGACGATCGCCACGCCGGCCAGCGCGGCGACCGCCGCGTTCTCCGTGACCAACAGCTGGGGCAGTGGCTATCAGGGCCAGGTCACGGTCACCAACGACACCTCCGCGCCGATCAGCGGCTGGCGGGTCGAGTTCGACCTGCCGGCCGGGTCGCGCATCAGCCAGTCCTGGAACGCCCAGCAGACGACCTCCGGCAGCCACTACACGTTCAGCAACGTGTCGTGGAACGGCACCCTCGCGGCCGGCGCGTCGACGTCGTTCGGCTTCCTCGTCGAGGGCTCGGGCACGCCGGTGAACTGCACCGTCAACGGCGCCGGCGTGTCCTGCTCCGGCGGCACGCCCCCGCCGCCGACCACGCCGCCACCGACCACGCCGCCGCCCACGACTCCGCCGGCGACGACCCCGCCACCCACCACGCCGCCGCCCACGACCCCGCCGCCGACCGCCGGTACGCCGGTCGAGCGGTACGGGCAGCTCCGGGTCTGCGGTACGACGATGTGCGACAGGTCCGGCGCCCGGGTGCAACTGCGCGGCGTCAGCAGCATGTGGCTCAACTGGGAGACCGCTCCCTACGCCGAGAACCTGTCCGCGCTGCGCTGGATGCGGGACAACTGGAACCTCCAGGTGATCCGCGCGGCGATGGGTGTCGAGCCGGCCGGGGCGTACCTGAGCGATCCGGGCAGGGCGCGGGCGCAGGTGGAGACCATCATCAACAACGCGGTCAGCGCCGGGGTTTACGTGATCGTCGACTGGCACGCCCACGAGGCGCAGAACAACCAGTCCCAGGCGGTGGCGTTCTTCGGTGACCTGGCACGCCGCTACGGTCACCTGCCCAACGTCATCTGGGAGACGTGGAACGAGCCGTTGCAGTTCAGTTGGACCGGCGTCATCAAGCCGTACCACCAGGCGGTCGTCTCCGCGATCCGCGCGGCCGACCCGGACAACATCGTGGTGCTCGGAACGCCGACGTGGTCGCAGGACGTGGACGGCGCGGCGGCCAGCCCGCTCTCCGGCACCAACCTCATGTACACATTGCACTTCTACTCCTGCACCCACGGCGCGTCGCTGCGCGCCAAGGGCGACGCGGCGATCCGGGCCGGCCTGGCCCTGTTCGTCACCGAGTGGGGCGCCAGCAACGCCGACGGTGGCCTCGACGGCCGGGCCTGCCTGCCGGAGGCGCAGTCCTGGATCGACTGGATGAGGGCGAACGGCATCTCCTGGACCGCCTGGAAGCTCGACGTCGGCACCGACACCACCAACCTGCTCAGCCCTGGCGCGCCGGTGACCGGCGGATGGAACAACTACCTGCACGGTCACGCGCCGTTCGTGGTGGCCAACATGCGCTGACCCGACCCGCCCCGGGAGGGCTCGCACGAAGGACGAGCGGTGTGCCGCGCGGTCAGAACGATGACCGGCGGCATGCCGCTCCTCGCTGTCCGAAGGTGATCAGAGGGGCCGTTGACCACGGGGCGGAACAGCGCGTCACCTTAACGTGCCGGAAACACCCTCGGTACCAAGCCTGGGAACGCTCGTCGGACAGTCGAGACCACCGACACGCGAACCGGGGTGACCATGGTCGACAACACCACGAACGCGGCGACGTTCGACGGGCCGGTGGGCCGGTCCGGCAACGGAAGAGCCGTACCCGCATCCCGTCCGGCTCCGGCCCCACCGGGGCACGACGACCCGGCGGACCTCGCCACCCTCGGCGTGGAGGAGGAGTTCCACGTCGTCGACCTGCACACCCGGGAACTGGTGCCCCGGGCCGGCGAACTGCTCGACCGGCTGCCGGCCACGTCGTTCACCGCCGAACTGCACCGTAGCGTGGTGGAGACCAACACCGCCGTCTGTCGCACCCTGGACGAGATCCGCGCCGAGCTGACCCGGCTGCGGCAGTCGGCGATCCAGGTCGCCGACCGGGCCGGGCTGGGTATCGTGGCGGCCGGTACGGTGCCGCTGCGCGCCGACGGCGACCCGAGCGTCACACCCACCTCGCGGTACCGGCGGATGGTCGACGAGTACCAGTTGCTCGCCCGCGAGCAGTTGATCTGCGGCGCGCAGGTGCACGTGGGCGTCTCCGACCGGGACCTGGCGGTGGCCGTCACCCGCCGCGTCCAGCCGTGGCTGCCGGTGCTGCTCGCCCTCTCCACCAGTTCGCCGTACTGGATGGGTCAGGACAGCGGCTACGCCAGCGTCCGCTCGCTGGTCTGGCAGCGCTGGCCCACGGCCGGCGACCCGGGCGAGGTGACCAGCGCGGCCGACCACGAAGCCCTGGTCGCCGAGCTGATCGCGTCCGAGACCATCACCGACCCCGCCATGATCTACTTCGACGTCCGGCCGTCGGCGCACGTGCCCACCGTCGAGCTGCGCATCACCGACGCCAACGCCGACGTCGAGACGATCGTCCTGCTCATCGGCCTGTTCCGGGCGATCGTGCGGCGGGAGGTCGCCGCCCTGCGCGCCGGTGTCGAGCGCACCGCCGTCCGGCCGCCGGTGCTGCGCGCCGCCGTGTGGCGGGCCGCCCGCTCCGGGCTGGAAGGTGACCTGCTCGACCTGCCCCGCTCGGCGCGGCCGGTGCCCGCCGCCGAGGCGGTCCGCCGCCTCGTGGCCGACCTGCGCCCACAGTTGGAGGCGACCGGCGACTGGGAGCAGGTCCGCGAGCTGACCCGGTACGCCCTCGACCGGGGCAGTTCCGCCGCTCGACAGCGACGGGCGTACGAGCGACGGGGTCGGCTGGCCGACGTGGTCGACCTGCTGCTCGACGAGACCCGGGGCCGGGTGCGCACCCCCCTGGCCGGGGCGACGCCCCCGCCCACGCTGCCCACGTACGCCGACGCCGGCGACGAGGTCTTCGGTCCGGCCGGGCCTTCACCCGCGTACCGTCCGCTGCTCACCGCCCTGCGCGCCCTCGGGTCCGTCGGCCTGCGCCACCGCGAACACGACCGGGACGAGGAGCAACGCGCCCGGGGCGTGACCTTCAGCGTGGCCGGCGAGGCCAGCACCCGTCTCTTCCCGGTGGACCTGGTGCCCCGGGTGGTGCCCGCCGACGACTGGCGGACGCTGCGTGCCGGCCTGGTACAGCGCGCTCGACGCGTTCCTGCGCGACGTCTACGCCGACCGGGCCGTGGTGGCCGACGGTGTCGTACCGGCCTGGGTGGTCGAATCCTCGCCGGGGCTGCGCCCGACCGGCGCGCTCATGGGCCGACACGGCACGCGCGCCCAGGTGTCCGGAACCGATCTCGTGCGCGACCCCGACGGCGGCTGGTACGTGCTGGAGGACAACCTGCGGGTGCCCTCGGGCATCGGTTATGCCGTGCAGAACCGCCGGCTCACCCAGGCGGTGCTGCCCGAGCTGCCGGTGCCCGACGATCTGCTGCCCGCCGACGAGACGCCGGCGATGCTGCGCCGGGCGCTGGTCGCCGCCGCGCCGGCCGCCGCCGACGACCCCGCCGTGGTGGTGCTCAGCAGCGGTCCGGGTGACCCGGCCTGGTTCGAGCACCGGCTGCTCGCCGACGAGATGGGTGTGCCGCTGACCGAGAGCGGTGACCTGCTGGTCCAGGACGGCCGGGTGCACATGGTCGCCGAGGGGCACCGCAGCCCGGTGGACGTGATCTACCTGCGGATGGACGAGGAGGCCCTGCTGCACGCCCAGGGCGCGGACGGTGTGCCGCTGGGCTGGCCGCTGCTCGCGGCGGTGCACGCCGGGCGGCTCACGCTGGCCAACGCGCTCGGCAACGGCGTCGGGGACGACAAGGCGCTGTACGCGTACGTGCCCCGGCTGATCGAGTACTACCTCGGGGAGAAGGCGCTGCTCGGCGACGTGCCGACGTACCTGTGCGGGGTGCCCGAGCAGCGCGCCGAGGTGCTGGGCCGGCTCGGCGAGCTGGTGCTCAAGCCGGTCGACGGGTACGGCGGCGACCGCGTGGTGATCGGCCCTCGCGCGGAGGCGGAGGAGCTGGACGCCGTCCGGGAGCAGATCCTCGCCGCCCCACACCGGTGGATCGCCCAGGAGATGGTCACGCTCACCACCCACCCGGTCTTCGACGGTACGGCGCTCGCGCCTCGCCACGTTGACCTGCGGGCCTTCGTGTTCCTCGGCGAGACTGCGGAGGTGGCGCCGGTGGCCCTGACCCGGGTCGCGCCGGCCGGCAGCATGATCGTCAACTCGTCGCGGGGAGGTGGGTCGAAGGACACCTGGCTGCTCGGTGGAGCCGGAGAGCCCCCGGTGTAACCCACGCTTGATGTGGATGTCATCGGGACGCAACCGGGTCCACCAAGCCTGGACCGGTCAGCGGCCCGAGCGGACCGAGCCGATGAGAGGTGTGTGCCATGTGCGGTATCGGAGGCGAGTTCCGCTTCGACGGGGCGTCACCGGATCTGGCGGCCCTGGAGCGGATGCTCCCCGTCCTGTCCTCCCGCGGTCCGGACGGTGAGGGGCGGTGGCAGCACGGTCCGGCGGCGCTGGTGCACCGCCGGCTGCGCATCATCGACCTGTCCGACACCGGCGCCCAGCCGATGGTCGATGCTGAGCTGGGCCTCGCCCTGGTCTTCAACGGCTGCATCTACAACTACCGGGAGCTGCGCGACGAGCTGAGCGCCGCCGGCTACTCCTTCCGGTCCACGTCGGACACCGAGGTGATCCTCAAGGCGTACCACCGGTGGGGGACGGCGTGCGTCGAGCGGCTGTTCGGGATGTTCGCGTTCGCCCTGGTCGAGCTGGCCACGCACACCCTCGTGCTGGCCCGCGACCGGCTCGGCATCAAACCCCTCTACCTGGCCGAGACGCCGGGCCGCATCCGCTTCGCGTCGACGCTGCCGGCGCTGCTCGCCGCCGGTGACGTGGACACCGACCTGGACCCGGTGGCGCTGCACCACTACATGAGCTTCCACTCGGTGGTGCCGCCGCCGCGCACCATCCTGGCCGGCGTCCGCAAACTCCCGCCCGCCACCGTGCGGGTGATCACCGCCGACGGCCGCAGGACGGACACCGTCTACTGGCGGCCCGAGTTCAACCGCGCCGCCGCGCCGGCCATGTCCGCCGAGGAGTGGCAGGAACGGATCATGGCGGCGCTGCGGACCGCCGTACGGCGGCGGATGGTCGCCGACGTGCCGGTCGGGGTGCTGCTCTCCGGGGGGCTCGACTCCAGCCTGATCGTCGCCCTGCTCGCCGAGCAGGGCCAGACCGGGCTGGCCACCTTCAGCATCGGCTTCGAGGCGGCGGCGGGGGAGACCGGCGACGAGTTCCACTACTCCGACCTGATCGCCCGCCACTTCGACACCGACCACCAGCAGATCCGCATCGACGCCGCCCGTTTCGTGCCGGCCGTGCACGACGCCATCGCGGCGATGAGCGAGCCGATGGTCAGCCACGACTGCGTGGCGTTCCACCTGCTCTCCGAGGAGGTCTCGAAGCGGATCACCGTGGTCCAGTCGGGCCAGGGCGCGGACGAGATCTTCGCCGGCTACGACTGGTATCCGCCGATGGCCAACGTCTCCCGCGAGGACGCCGTCGAGGCGTACGCCCGGGTGTTCTTCGATCGTCGCCACGACGCGCTGGCCGGCCACCTGGCACCCGAGTGGATGCTCGACCACGACGCGAGCCTGGAGTTCGTCACCGCCCACTTTGGCGCGCCGGGCGCGGACACCGCGCTCGATGCGGCGCTGCGCCAGGACAGCCTGGTGATGCTTGTCGACGACCCGGTCAAGCGGGTCGACAACATGACGATGGCGTGGGGGTTGGAGGGCCGAGTGCCGTTCCTCGACCACGAGGTCGTCGAGCTGGCCGCCGCCTGCCCACCGGCGCTCAAGCTGGCCCTGGGCGGCAAGGGCGTGCTGAAGGCCGCGAGCCGGGGCATCGTCCCCGACGAGGTGATCGACCGGCCCAAGGGCTACTTCCCGGTGCCGGCGATCCGGCACCTCTCCGGTCCGCTGCTGGACGACGTCCGGGACGCGCTGACCGCGCGCCCGGCGCGCGAGCGTGGTCTGTTCCGCAAGGACTACCTGGAGGAGTTGCTGGACACGCCGAACGCCCAGCGGACCACGTTGGGTGCCAACGCGCTCTGGCAGCTCGGGCTGCTGGAGCTCTGGTTGCAGCGGATCGGGGTTTAGATGAGCGTACGGACCGAGGTACCGCGCCGGACCCGCCCCGCGCGGCACCGGCCGACGGTGACCCCGCCTCCCGGCGAGGACTTCGCGCCCGCGCCGTCGCCGGACGGCCGGCGGGTGGCGTACGTGTCCGACCGGGCGGGCACCCCGGCCGTCTGGGTCCGGGACGTGGACGCCATCGAGGCCGTCGCGCTGCCCGGCGGCGACGAACCGGTCCTCTCGGTGAGCTGGTCCTCGGACGGGCAGTGGTTGGCCTGCGTCGTCGCGCCCGGCGGCGCGCCCCGCACCGAGCTGTGGGTGCTGCGCCCGGACGGTACGGGACTCTGCCAGGTCGCCGGCTTCGGCCGCCGCAGCGCGAGCCTGTCCCGGTGGCTGCCCGGCGGCGCGCTGATGGCGGTCACCGAGAGCGCCGAGCGGAGCGCCGCCGTACTCGTCGACGCCGAGACCGGGCACCGGCGGGTGCTCGCCGAGGACGACCTGCTCACCCTCCTGGACGTCACCGACGACGGCGGGTCCGCCCTGCTGCGGCGTGGCCCCCGCAACGCCCGCTGGCTGGAACTGCTCGACGTGACCACCGGCGACCGGGTACGCCTGCTGCCGGACACCGGCCGGGGCAGCACCGACCAGGGCTGGTTCGGCCCCGACGGGACGAGCGTGCTGGCGCGTACCGACGCGTTCTCCGAGCTGGCGGCGCTGGTGCGCGTCGACCTCGCGCGACCGGCGCTGACCCCGACGCGCGTCGCGGCGCGGCCGGACGCGGAGCTGGAGCACGTCGCGCTCGACACCCGGCGGGAGCGGGCCGCGCTGCTGTGGAACACCTACGGCGGGCGCAGCGAGCTGAGCCTGTTCGACCTGACCAACGGTGTCCAACGGGCGGTGACCGCCCCCGGCGAGGTGCTCAGCGACGCCGTCTTCGCCGACGGCGGTGACCTGCTCTGCCTCACCGCGCAGGGGCCGGTGCAGCCCCGTGAGGTGTGGCTGGTCGACCCGGCGACCGGCGATCCGCGCCCATTGCGGCCCGACACCGACGCCGCGCGTACGGGTGGCCCGGGTGTCGCGCCGCAGCTGGTCGACCTGCGTGCCCACGACGGGTTGCCGCTGTCCGGTTGGCTCTACCGCCCGGCCGGCCCGGGCCCCTGGCCGACGGCGATCAGCCTGCACGGCGGACCGGAGGCGCAGGAACGCCCCGGCTACAACCCGCTGTTCCAGGCCCTCGTGGCGCAGGGCATCGCGGTGTTCGCGCCGAACGTGCGCGGCTCGTCCGGCTTCGGCCGCTCCTTCGTCACCGCCGACAACCTCGCCGGCCGGTACGGGGCCATCGCCGACGTGGCGGCGTGCGCCGAGCACCTCGTCGACAGCGGTGTCGCGATCCCGGGCCACCTTGGCTGCCTGGGCCGCTCCTACGGCGGCTACCTCGTACTCGCGGTGCTGGTGAACTTCCCCGGCCTGTTCGCCGCGGGTGTGGCCGAGTGCGGCATCTCCGACTTCCGCACCTTCTACGCCGGCACCGAGCCGTGGATCGCCGCCGCGGCCGTCAGCAAGTACGGCGATCCGGCGCGTGACGCGGAGCTGCTGCGCGACCTGTCGCCGATGACCCGTATCGACCAGCTCGACGTGCCGGTGCTGCTCATCCACGGCGCGAACGACACCAACGTGCCGGCCGGGGAGTCGGCGCAGGTGGCGCGGGCGCTGGCCGCCCGGGACGTGCCGCACGGGCACCTGGTGCTCGCCGGTGAGGGGCACGACTTCCTGGCCCGCGACAACGCCGAGGCGGCGCGTACGGCCACCACCTCCTGGCTGACCCGGCACCTCGCCACGACGGTGATCACCCTCGGCTGAGGCGTTATCCTGCGCTGGTGGACGTCACGGCGCAGGGTGAGCGGCTGGCCGCCGACCTGGGCCGGTCCCTCGCCGAGCTGACCTTCGTCGACCTGGACACGGACGAGGTCACGGCGCTGGTGATCGACGCGGTGGTGCGGTGGGCCAGGGCGCAGGGCTGGCGGGTCTACCGGCGGGCGCGCAGCGTGCTGCCGTTGCCGCCGCCGATGCAGCAGCGGCACTCGGTCCTCGACGTGGCGTGCGCCCGCCCGGACGGGCCGCCGGTGGTTCTGGAGGTCGACCACACCGACCGCGCCCGTACGGTCCAGAAGCTGACCGCGGAGGCGGACGCCGGGCGGATCCCCATCTGGGTGCGCTGGGGCGTCGGCCGGTTCACCGTCCCGCCACCACCGGTGGCGATGGTGACCGTCGGGGTCACCCGACGCCCCGGGCCGGCCGGGCGGGGACGCCTGCACAGCCGCGTCGACGACCGGCCCGCGCCGGAGCACTCGGCCGGCGGCGGCACGGCGGCCCCGCAGGCGCTGCCGATCCCGCTGGTGGAGCCGCTTCCGGACCCGCTTTCGGACCCTCGCAAGGGCATCTGAAGCGAATCGTAAGCGGGGCCCGGCAGTGTCCTGGGTGTCACCGGAGAACACGACCGACACCCAGGAGATACCGATGCGCAAGCTCGTCAACTCGACCTACATCACCCTCGACGGCGTCATCGAGAACCCGATGTGGACCGCGCCGTACTTCGACGAGGAGGCCATGGGCCTCGCCGGCGAGCTGACCGACGCCGCCGACGCGATGCTGATGGGCCGGGCCACCTACGACGGCATGTCCGTCGCCTGGCCGCAGCAGGACGAGAGCGACCCGAGGACCGGCGCGGCCTACTTCAACAACGTCAAGAAGTACGTCGCCTCGACCACCCTCACCGACCCCACCTGGAACAACACCGAGGTGCTCCAGGGCGACCTGGTCGAGGCGGTCCGCACGCTCAAGGCCCAGGACGGCAGGAACATCATCCAGTACGGCTTCGGCTCGGTCACCGCCCAGCTCGTCGACGCGGGTCTGGTGGACGAGGTCCGCTTCTGGATCCACCCGGTGTTGCAGGGCGCGTCCAGCGTGACGTCGCCGCTGAACGACTTCACGGCATCGTTCGACCTGGTCGACACCCGGGTGCACAAGAGCGGCGTGATCGTCGCGACGTACCGGCCGAAGAGCGCCGCCTGACTCCTCGCCGGGGCCGTCGCCCGACGGTCGCCTCAGAGCTGGGCCCGGGCCTCGCCCGGGCTCAGCTTCGTGCCCTCGGCGACGAGCGCGTCGAAGCGGTCCGGCCCGAGTGCGGCCCGCAGTCGCCGGGTCACGCGGTCGATCTCGTCACGTTCGGCGGGCGCGCACGGCGAACGGGTGGCCAGTCGGGCGGCCGTCGCCGCGCCGAGCAGCCGGGCCGCGACCTCCGGCACGCGTACCGCCGACGCCATCCCCTCCAGCGCGAAGATCGCGTCCCGGGGCGCGGCCATCGCCTCGGCAGCCTCGAACGCCTCGACGTGCAGGGCCAGCGCGGCGTCCGGGTCGCCACCCTGCTCGATCGCGTGCCCCAGCTCGACCAGGACCGGCGGCAGGTACAGCGCGGTCTGCGCCTCCGCGCGCCCCCGCTCGGCGAGGTTGCCGAGGTGGGTGACGGCCAGGTCGAGCTTGCCGTCGCGGCGGGCGGCCAACCCGAGGCTCAGCTCCGCGAAGACCAGCGCGCCCGGGGCGTCCTGCTGCACCGCCAGGTGGTACGCGCGTTCGGCCAGCTCCCGGGCCTGCGGATAGTCCCGGGTCTGCACCGCCAGCCAGGCCAGCCAGGACAGTTCGGTGCACACCTGCGGCCACAGCCGTAACTCCTCGGCCCAGCGCAGCCCTTCGGCGTGCAGCGCGGCGGCGCGTTCGTGGTCGCCGCGCATCTCGGCGAGCCCGCCCACCCACTCGGTGGCCTGGAGCCGGCCCCACCGGTCGCCGATCTCGGCGAAGAGCGTCGCGCTGCGGGTCGCCGTACGCTCCAGGGTCGCCTGGTCACCCGCGACGTGCGCGATCTTGGCCTGCGAGGCGAGCACGGCCGCCTCGGTCCACGTGTCGACGTCTGCCGGCATCAGCTCCATGGCCAGTGCCAGGTCACTGTGCTCGATCAGCGCGTTCGCCGCGAACCACGCGCCCCGGCCGCCCGGGTCGCCGGCGACTGCCGCCCGGACGTCGGCCGGCGCGACCGCGGCGCCCCGCAGCAGCGCGAACCCGACCCGCCAGAGGGCTGCTCTCCGCTCCTGTTCCGGGTCGCCGGTGACGGCGAGCGCCCGGCCCGCCTCGGTGAGCCGGCCGCGCAGATACCAGTACCAGCTCAGCGCGACCGCCAGTCGCAACCCGCCCCCGTGGGTCAGCGCCGCGCGCAGGTTCGCCGTCTCGGCGTCCAGCAGCGCCAGCCACCGCCGCTGCTCGGGCCCGCGCAACTCCGGGTCGGCGCGCTCGGCCAGCTCGGTGTAGTAGCCGGCGTGCCGCGTCCGGACCTCGTCGGCGTCGTCCAGGCGGTCCAGGCAGAACGCGGCGACCGATTCGAGCAGCCGGTAACGCGGCCCGTCCGGTGCGTCGTCCAACACCACCAGCGACCGGTCCACCAGCCGGGCGAGGGCGTCTAGGTCGGTGCGGCAGACCAGCTCGGCGGCCTCCGGCGTGCAGCCGTCGCGGAACACCGCGAGCCGGGCGAGCACCTGCCGGTCGGCCTCGTCGAGCAGGTCCCAACTCCAGCCGATCACCGCGGTCAGCGTCCGTTGGCGCGGCGGCACGTCGCGCTGCGGGGTGCTGAGCAGCCGGAACCGGTCGTCCAGGCGTTCCACCACGCCCTGCACGCCCAGGGCGCGGACCCGGGTCGCGGCCAGCTCCAACGCCAGCGGGAGACCGTCCAGGCGACGGCAGAGCTGGGCGACGGCCGGCGCGGTGCGCTCGTCGAGGCGGAAACCGCGCTGCTGGGCGGCGGCGCGGGCGGCGAACAACCGGGCCGCCGCCGAGCGCCGGACCGCGTCCGGGTCACCGTCCGACGGCGGCAACGACAACGGGGGTACGTCCCAGAGCAGTTCGCCGGTCAGGCCGAGGGGTTCCCGGCTGGTGGCGAGCACGCGCACCCCGGGCGCGTCGCGCAGCAGCCGGGCGACCAGCGCGGCGACCGCCTCGACGACGTGTTCGCAGTTGTCCAGGACCAGCAGCAGGTGCCGTTGGCGCAGCGCCGTGACGAGCCGGTCGGTGGGGGACAGGCTGGCGCCGGCGGCTTCGCGAACGTCCAGCGCGCCGAGCACCTGCTCGGCGACGCCCGGGTCGCCCGCCGGCAGCGGCGCCAACTCGACCAGCAGGACGCCGTCCGGCGGAGACTGGGTACGGGCGGCCTCGGTGGCCAGCCGGGTCTTGCCGACACCACCCGGCCCGACCAGCGTGACCAGGCGCTGCCCGGGCAGCAGGGCACGCAGCTCGGTCAACGCCTCGGCCCGGCCGACCAGCTCGTCGAGCTGCGCCGGCAGGCTGTTGCGGATGATCGCGGCCTTCGGCGGCGCACTCAGACCGGCGTCCTGTTCGAGGATGCGGCGGTGCAGGGCAACCAGTTCGGGGCTCGGGTCGAGGCCCAGCTCGTCGGCGAGCCGATCCCGCAGGTCGGTGTAGCTGTCCAGCGCCTCGGACTGGCGGCCGGCCGCGTACAGCGCGCGGAGCTGCACCGCCCGCAGCCCCTCGTGCAGGGGATTGCGAGCCACCAGCTCGGCCAGGTCGGCGGCGGCCAGGTCGTGCTCGCCCCGGGCGACCCGCGCCTCGGCCAGTCGCTCGTGCACGGCGAGACGCTGCTCGGCGAGGCGGGTCGCCTCGGCGCGGACGAACTCGGCGTCGGCCACGTCGGCGTACGCCTCGCCCCGCCACAGCGCCAGGGCCTCGGTCAGCCGGCCGACGTCGGTGTGCCGGGCCAGTTCGGCGAACCGGTCGGCGTCGACCGTCCCGGCCCGCAACAGGTAGCCGGGCGCGCGGGACTCGACCAGGTCGCGGGCACCCGGCTCGGCGTCGTTGAGCGCCTTGCGCAGCTGCGACACCCGCACCTGGAGCGCCCCGGTGGGGTTGGCGGGGGAGTCGTCACCCCACAGGTCGTCGATGAGCCGGTCGGCGGAGACGACCTGATTGCGGTTGGTGAGCAGGTCGGCCAGGAGGACGCGGACCTTGGCGCCGGGCACCACCACCGGCTCGCCGGCGTCCGTGGTGACGGCGAGCGGCCCGAGCACCCCGAACTGCACGGCGGTCATCTTAAGCCGGTGTCGACATCCCCGGTCGGACCGAAGGCTTCGGCACAGTTCCGAACGCCGGTAAGCCGACCTGAAGCGGACCGTAAGCGGGCCGGCGCACCGTGTGGGCATGGACATCTACCACGAGACCCACGGCGCCGGCGAGGGCCGGCCACTGCTGCTCATCCACGGCGCGCTCTCCGGCATCGGCACCTCGTTCGGCACGATCCTGCCGCTCCTCGCCCGGTCCCGGCGGGTGATCGCCGTAGAGTTGCAGGCGCACGGCCACACCCCGGACGTCGACCGTCCACTGACCGTCGAGCACTTCGCCGCCGACGTGGTCGAGCTGCTCGACCGCCTCGGTGTCGCCCAGGCCGACGTGTACGGGTGGAGCATGGGCGCGGCGGTGGCGCTGCGCCTGGGCACCCACCACGCCGACCGGGTGGGGCGGCTGGTGCTCGCCTCGGTGAGCTTCGACGACGCGGGCCTGCACCCCGGACTGCTCGACGGCATCCAGGACCTGCGACCGGAGCACCTGCACGGGTCGGAGTTCCACGACGAGTACCTGCGCACCGCCCCGGACCCGGCCGGCTGGGCCAACCTGGTCACCAAGATGAAGGTGCTGGACGCGAACCTGCCCCGCTGGACGCCCGAGCAGATCGCGGCCCTGTCCGTACCCACCATGATCGTGCTGGCCGACGCGGACATCATCCAGCCCGAACACGCGGTACGGATGTTCCGGCTGCTCGGCGGCGCGGTGCCCGGCGACCTGACCGGCCTACCCGCCTGCCGCCTGGCCATCCTGCCCGGCACCACCCACACCACGATCCCGCACCGCGCCGACTGGCTAACCCCGATGATCGACGAGTTCCTGGCCGAGCCGGCGCCAGCCCGGTGACCCACACTCCTCGCGGCCCGGGCTGCGGCGTCGATCATGGACTTGTGGTGGCCACTTTAGCAACCAAAGTCCCTTTTGCACGCCACCACAACTTCATGATCGACGGAGCGGGAGGCGGAGCGGGAGGCGGAGCGGGGGCGGAGCGGGGGCGGAGCGGGTGGGTTACGGCTGTTCGGGGGAGCGTCGGAGCCACAGCCAGGCGCCACCGAGGCCGCACGCCACGCCGACAACCGCGATCGCCGTTCGTGCCGCCAGCGGGGCGTCGTCCAGGAACGGCGCGGCCTTCGAAGCGGCCAGGCTGAGCAGTGCGACTACCAACAGCAGTCCCGCGACGGTCCGATCACGCGTCATGGTTGCTCTATATAGCAGCAACACGCCCAAGCTCTTCGTGCGCCTCCTGCGGCGATCTTGCACTTTCTGCGGTGATATAAGGCGCGAAAGCCGCAGAATGTCGACACGAAGTGCAAGATCGCGGGGAGGTGGGGGGCGGGGCTCAGGGGTGGAAGGCTTGGCGGTAGGCCGTGGGGGTGGCGGCGAAGGCCCGGCGGAAGTGGGCTCGCAGGTTGGTGGCGGTGCCCAGCCCGGTCCGTCGGGCCACCTCGTCGATGGTGACCGTGCCGTCTTCGAGCAGACCACACGCCGCCCGTAGTCGTTGCTGCGTCAGCCATGCCTGCGGGCTGAGGCCGAAGCGCCGCCGGAAGTTGCGGTGCAGCGTACGGGTGGACTGGTGGCCGCGCCGGGCCAGGTCCGCAACGGTCAGTGGCAGGTGCAGGTGGGCTGTCGCCCATTCGGTGACCAGCGCCAGGTCACTGTCGTCGGTCGGTTGGAGGGGAATGAACTGCGCCTGACCGCCGGCTCGGTGCAGTGGTGTGACCATGACGCGGGCGCGCTCGATGGCCGCCGTCTGGCCGTGGTCCCGGCCGACCAGGTAGAGGCACAGGTCGAGGCCGGCGGCCAACCCGGCGCTGGTCAGCACCCGGCCTTCGTCGACGTACAGTGCGTTCGCGTCGACGGTGACCCTGGGGTGTTCGCGAGCCAGCGCCTCGGCATGGACCCAGTGGGTGGTGGCCCGCCGGCCGTCGAGCAGCCCGGCCTGGGCGAGCGCGAACGCGCCGGTGCAGATCGACGCGACGCGAGCACCCCGGTCGTCTGCAGCGACCAGGGCGTCGAGGGCTCGGACCGGCGCGGGTCCGCGTCTGAAGCCGGGCACGATGACGGTGTCCGCGTGGCGCACGGCCTCGAGGTCACCGTCGACCGTCATGCCGAGTCCTGCCGTTGTCGTCGGCACCGCACCGCCGTCCGGGGAGCAGATGGTGGTCGCGTAGCGGCCCTGGCCCTCGTGCCCGAAGACGTGCGTCGCGATGGTCAGGTCGAAGGCGACGACGGGCGGTAGGGCGAGTACGGCCACCCGGTGCGTGGCGGATTGCTTGTGCACGGTGGCAAGAATGCCACTCGCCAGGGCCGGCGGCCGGACGAGATCCTGACCGGGTGCGAGTAGAGATCGTGGTGTTCGACGGCTTCGACGAACTGGACGTGTTCGGCCCTTTCGAAGTGCTGGCGATGGCGGGATTCACCGTCGAACTGGTCGCGGTCGAGCGGCCGGGGCCGGTACGCAGCATGCGGGGCGTGAACTTGCACGTGCCAACGGTGCTCGGGCCGGCCGACGGCATCGTCGTATCGGGTGGGGGCTGGCTCAACCGGGCCGCGGCGGGGTCCTGGGCGGAGGCGCAGCACGGGGTGCTGCCTGCCCGGCTGGCCGAGCTCGCACCCGCGACGCGCTGGATGGCGTCGGTGTGCACCGGTAGCCTCCTGCTCGCCGCCGCCGGACTGTTGACCGGCCGACGGGCGACCACCAATCGCAACGCGTACGAGGAATTGCGGGCGTTCGGTGTCACCGTCCTCGACCAGCGGGTGGTCGACGACGGGGACCGCATCACGGCGGGCGCTCTCTCCGCTGGGCTGGACCTGGCCCTCTGGATCACCGAACGCGAGCTGGGCGTCGTCACCGCGGATCGGGTCGCCGCGACGATCGAGTACCAACGAGCGGTCAGAAGCGTCGGCGGCACAATGGTGGACGATGACTGACCCTGCCCTGTCCGTCCTGGGTCGCGAGATCGACGCGTTTGTCGGTGCGCTGGCTCAGGTGTCGGCATTGGGGTGGGAGCGGCCGACGCGCTGCGACCCGTGGCGGGTACGCGACGTGGTGGGGCACGTTATCGTCGTACTCTCGCGGGTGCCGGACATGGTCGCCGCGCCTGCTCCCGAGCGGGCGGTGACCACCGCCGCGGGTTACTACCGCGCGGACGGGCGGTTCAGCGACGACACGAACGACGAGCGGGTACGGACGGCGCAGCGTCGTGCGGCCGACCCGGACGCGGCCACCCTCGTGCGGGATCTCGCGAACATTGGGCGGACCGTCGTCGAGGTGTGCCGCGAGGAGCCCGTGGACCGGGTGGTCCGGACCCGGCACGGCGACGCCATGCTGCTGTCGGACTTCCTGACGACCCGCCTCGTCGAGGTGGCCCTGCACGGGCTCGACGTCGCCGACGCGCTACCCCACGAGCCGTGGCTCACCCCGGCCGCCACCGAACACCTGTTGCGCCTGCTCTTCGGCTCACAGTGGCGGGTCGCGGTCAAGGCCACCGGAGACCCGATCACCCTCCTGCGCAAGGCGACCGGGCGCGAACCCGTCACCGCCGACGATCGCCGCGCCCTGGACCACCTGGGCCTGCGCCCCCTGACCCTGGGCTGACCACCACGGGGCCGCCGGCCTCCCCGGCAGCAACTTCGGGGATGTTGCTGCCTCCGGCGCGTCTCAGGCAACAACATCCCTGATGTTGTGACGATCTTGAACGCGACTCGCGGCGCGGTCCATTCTCGGCTCCACCGTGGACGTCGTCGACCGGGGCGATGGCGTACGGGGCGTCGAGCGGGTAGAAACGGGGTCAGAGAGCGCTCTCACCGTCGAGTGCGCCCATGGTCCGCCCAGTGGATAGGACGAACCACATGACGAGCCCGTCCCGACGTACCTTCACCCTTGCCCTGCTGGTGACCGCCGCCGTCACCATGAGCGGCACCGCGGCCAGCGCCGGCCGCCCGACGCACAGCACACCCGATTTCGGGCCGAACGTGACCATCTTCGACCCGTCCACGCCGGTCGGGGAGATCCAGCAGACCCTCGACGCCGCGCACGCCCGCCAGGTCGACAACGAGATGGGCACCGAGCGGCACGCGTACCTCTTCAAGCCGGGCAGCTACGGCACGGCCGAGCAGCCGTTGCAGGCGAAGGTCGGCTACTACACCGAGGTCGCCGGCCTCGGCGCGTCCCCCACCGACGTCGCCGTCAACGGCAAGATCGAGGTCTACAACCGTTGCCTCGCCGATGGCGGCACCGGCAACTGCCTCGCGCTTGTCAACTTCTGGCGCACCCTGTCGAACCTGTCGCTCACCGTCAACGCCGCCGGCCAGGACGGCTGCCGCTCGACGGCGAACTTCTGGGCCGTGTCCCAGGCGGTCTCGATGCGCCGGCTCAACATCACCGGCGGCGGACTGTCCCTGATGGACTACTGCACGGCCGGCCCGCAGTACGCCAGCGGCGGCTTCATCGCCGACTCCCGGCTGCCCGCCACCACCAACGGCTCCCAGCAGCAGTGGCTCACCCGTAACAGCGAGGTCGCCGGGTGGTCCAACGCGGTGTGGAACCAGGTGTTCGCGGGCGTCGAGGGCGCCCCGGACGACGCGACCTTCCCGGACCCGCCGTACACCACCCTCGACACGACCCCGGTGAGTCGGGAGAAGCCGTACCTGTTCGTGGACGCCAAGGGCCACTACAACGTGCGGGTGCCGGCTGCCCAGCGCGACAGCCGGGGCGTCTCGTGGGCGAACGGAATGACCCCCGGACGGACCATCGGCATCGACGACTTCTTCATCGCCAAGCCGTCCGACCCGGTCCGCGTGATCAACGCGCAGCTCGCGCGCGGCAAGCACCTGCTGCTCACCCCCGGCGTCTACGACATCGCCCGCACCATCGAGATCCGGCGGGCCAACACGGTGGTGCTCGGCATCGGCCACGCCACCCTCACCGCCGTGAACGGCGCCGTCCCGCTGGACGTCGCGAACGTCCCCGGTGTCATCGTCGCGGGCGTCACGATCGACGCCGGTACGGTCGAGTCGCCGGTGCTGCTGCGGGTGGGCCGGCAGCACGGCCACGACGCCAGCAGCGCGGCCAACCCCACCACGCTGTCCGACGTGTACTTCCGGGTCGGCGGCCCGCACATCGGCCGGACGAACACCGCCCTGGAGGTCAACAGCGACAACGTGCTCATCGACCACACGTGGGTGTGGCGCGGCGACCACGGCGTCGAGGGCTTCACCGAGGGCGTCAACGGCGACACCGACCGCTGGCGTACCAACACCGGTCGGTACGGCGCGGTCATCAACGGCGACCACGTGACCGCCACCGGCCTCTTCGTCGAGCACTTCCAGCGTTACAACACCGTCTGGAACGGCGAGCACGGCACCACGGTCCTGTACCAGAACGAGCTGCCGTACGACCCGCCCACGCAGGCCGACTGGATGAACGGCCCGGTCGAGGGCTACGCCGGCTACAAGGTCGGCGACCGGGTACGCCACCACGACCTCTACGGCGGCGGGGTGTACGTGTTCAACCAGAACAACCCGTCGATCCACACCGAGAACGGGTTCGAGGTGCCGAACCGGCCGGGTGTGCGGCTGCACCACATCATGACCGTCAACCTGAGCGCCGGCACGATCGACCACGTCGTCAACGGCGTCGGCGACGCGGCCGACATGACGAAGGTCGGCGTGCCGGTCTACCTCGCGCAGTACCCGACTTCGTAACGCTTTCAGGCGTACCGAAGGGGGCCGGAGCCGGCGTGCGGCTCCGGCCCCGGCGGTGTCACTCAGACGGCGTGGTGGCGATGGTCTGGCTGTGCTTCGACGGCGCGGTCACGGCCGGAATGCCCGGTATCTTGCTCTCCGGCCTGACCGCTGTCGTGGCCCGGCTCGGCGGGACCAGGAACGTCAGGTCCGGCGTGCCGGACCGGTTGGCGCGGCGCAGCGCGGCCCCCGCCTTCGGAATCGGCTGCGTCGACCGGCCGTGCCGCGCGCCGGCCTGGTGCCGGCCGGTCGATGGGCGTGTCTCGGCCCTCGCAACGCCCACCGGGCCGGTGGCGCGCTGCGGACGTTGCCGGGCGGCCTGGTTGGCGACCCGGTGCCGGGCGCGTCCGCTGCCGGTCTTGAACCCGAGTGCGGGACGTTCGACCAGGTGCCAGGAGAGGGCGGCGCACAGGACGCTGCCGAGCAGACTCAGCACGATGTAGCCGATGATCCCGAACCGGGTGCCGCCGAGCAGAGCGACCATCTGCTGCACCGGGAAGCCGTAGATGTAGATGCCGTACGTGTAGTCGTTCCGGCGGCTGATGTGCGACCACCTCTTGGGCAGCGCGACCGCCGCGAACAGCACGAGGTAGGCGAACGCCGGGAGACCGACCGCGAAGAATCCGCCCAGCCACAGCGAGCCGACCAGCGTGACGGCGGCCAGCACGGCCAGCCGGGAGTTCACGGGGACCCGGTGTGCGTACAGGCGTGCGGCGGCTCCCAACAGGAACAGGAAGCCGAGCATCAACGTCCAGTCCGCGGCGAACGCCCCGATCAGCGGGAACGGCCCGACCGCGCCGTGCTGGGGCGGCCGGGAGCTCCAGCCGGGCGCCGCGAAAAAGTCCGCCAGGATCAGGGCGTAGCAACCGCCGGTCAGCACGAGCACCGCGCGAGGGGCGCGGTGCAGCACTGAGGTCACCATGAGGACGGCGACGACGGCGTACAGCGCCAGGTCGTACCGCAGTGTCCACAGTGAACCGTCGAAGGCGCTCGGTCCGCCGACAATCTGTCCGTACGGGGTGTCGGCCAGAAGCCCGGAGATGGGGAACTGCTCCATCGAGGCGATGACGTTGGTCGTGACGTAGTCGAACGGGCCGTCCGGGTGCCCCCAGAACCCGTCGAGGTTGCCGTTCTCGTACAGCGCCGCCAACGGGGCGAACACGAACGCCGTGACCAGCAGGCAGACCCACAAACCGGGGAACACTCTCAGCACTCGGGCGCGGACGTACTGGCGCAGTGTGGAGCGCAGGGCACTGTCGGCGATGAGGAAGCCGGAGATCAGGAAGAAGCCGTACAGGCACATGGTGCCGAGGTCGCTCTGCCGGCCGAACGTCGCCGCGCCGATGTTCGCCCGGCCGAAGCCCAGCGGCCCGGTGTGCGCGATGATCACGCCACAGGCCATCGCCAGGCGTAGCACGCCGAAGGCGTTGTGTTGGGCGGAGAACCTGCTTTGCAGAGTCGGGGACTGCTGCCCGTTGAACAACGCCTGCACCTGACGACTCCTTCGATCACTGATCAGTGAGAACCTCGGCGCGGAACGCTGCCGATCGATGGGTCAATTATCAGGTGATCGAAGAGGTTTGTCCCAGAATTCTAACGATTGTCCGAATTCGTGCGTGTCAGGTTGCGGCCCCGATCGTCCGGCGGACCTGCGTGACGCGCCGAGCCGACACGTCCAGGAGCCGCGCCATGGCGGCGACGCACCGTTCGGCCGCCCGTCCATCGCCGAACGGCGAGCCGACCGCCGACGCGCGTGGTGTGGCGAGGTGCCGGAGGCCCGCCGACAGCAGCAGCTCCGGATCGGTGCCGACCAGCTCGCCCCGACCCGCTGCCAGAGCCTCCGGACGTTCCGTGGTGTCCCGGGTGACCAGCAACGGCACTCCCAGGGTGGCCGCCTCCTCCTGAAGGCCGCCGGAGTCCGTGACGACCAGGTCGGCCATCCGCAGCAGCCCGACCATCTGCGGGTAGGCCAGCGGCGGGGTGACCCGCGTGTTGGCGATGCCCGCGAGGCCCGCGCTGACCTCGGCGCTGAGGCGGGGATTCGGGTGGGCGACCATGACGACCTGCACGTCGGGGCGTTGCCGTGCCAGACGGCGCAGCCCGTCTATCGTGGCCGCCACCCCCTCGCCCCAGTTCTCCCGGCGGTGCGCGGTCGCCACCACCAGCTTGCGGGTCGGCTCGACCCAGGCCGGTGGCCGGGCCGCGCCGCGCTCGATCAGGTCCTCGAGCGCGTCCACGACGGTGTTGCCGGTCACCGCGATCGCCTCGGCGGCGATGCCCTCGGCCAGGAGGTTCGCCCTGGCGGCTTCCGTGGGCGCGAGGTGCAGCGCGGCGATCCGGGCGAGCATCGCGCGGTTCGCCTCCTCCGGGAACGGCCGGTCCAGGTCGTTGGTCCGCAGGCCGGCTTCCAGGTGCACGATGGGGATGCGCCGCCAGAAGGCGGCGGTCCCGCCGGCCAGGGCGGTCGTGGTGTCCCCCTGCACCACGACCGCCGCTGGACGGTGGTGTGCGAGCAGGTCGTCGACCCCCGTGATGAGGGCCGCCGCCAACTCCGCAAGCGAGCCGCTGCGCCGTTGTGGGCGCAGGCTCACCTCGGGGCGGAGGCCGAACGGGAGGAGTGCCTCGGCGACGCGTCCCGGTTGTTGGCCGGTGTCCGCCACCCGCACCGTGAACCTCGGATCATCGAGGAGACGGCGGATCAGAGGCGCGGTCTTCACACCCTCCGGCCTGGTGCCGGCGAGAATCAGGACCTCTCGTGTCGTCGACCTGCTCGCACACATGGTGGGTCAGCTCCTGGCGGTCGCGCGGCGACGCCGGTAGAGCGAGAACCCGCCGGTGGTGCCGGCCACGAGCGCGCCGATACCGAGTGCGAGCGGAGCCCCGGCGAGCGGGATCACCGGGATGGGCGGCGCGACCGCGTTGGCCCCGCAGTTCGACGTGCCGATGGTCACGCCCGCCAGCGCCCCGCCGAGAGCCGTGAGGTTCAGCGCCGTGACGCTGAGCTGACCGACGCCCGAGCTGGACTGCGCGTTGAGGGTCAGGTTGAGCAGCCCCGGAACGTTCAGCCCGGTGTTCGGCGCCGGGTTGACCGGCAGGCTGAGCAGCGTCGTCTCGATGCCGAGCAGCGTCGACGTGATCCGGGCGTTGACCAGGCTCGTCGAGCCCGTTGCCGACGGGCTGCTGGTGGCCGTGCACTGCGAGGTGATGGCGTCGGCCACCAGGGCGATCGTGGCGAGGCCGCTGGTTCCGAGGGTCAGGGTGACCCCGGCACCCGGTGTGACGAGGCACGACCCACCGGGACCGATGGTCACCGTGCCGCCGACGCCGAGTACGCCGGCGCAGGCCGCCGAGGAGCCGTCGTTGAAGGCCCTGACGTTCTGCGCCAACACCCCGGCGGTGATGACGGTCTGTCCGCCGAGCACACCCAGCGGGGGATTCTGGTTACCGGAGATCGACTCGGTGGTGCCGTCGTTGGTCGCCGACGCGGTGCCGGAACTCGCGAGCCCTCCACCGAGCAGGCTGATCTGCAGCGCGGAGGCCGAGGACTGGGAGGTGTCGGCCAACGCCGGGGAGGCCGCCAGGACGGCCATGGCGAGGCCACCGGCCAGCACCACAGCGGTACGGGCGAGACCGGATCTGACTCGTGGCATAGATGTCTACTTTCTGACGTGGGCGGTTGTGGGGCGGTCTGTGGTGGGGGTGGCGGTCAGGTGCGTGAGGTGGGTCAGGTGGCGGGGCGGCCGGATCGAGCGGGGCCCATCCGCACGGCCCGATCGGCGCGGCGGTTGCACCCGGTTCGGCTGGGTCGGAACGGACACCCGGCCGATGGCCCGGACCGGAGTCGACGGTGCCGGCGGGTCGGCGGCGCGGGCGGTCTTCTGCCAGTCGGTGCGGGCGGTCACCATGCGGGCGAAGGCCAGCCAGACCGCGAGCGACTGGGCGTAGCTGTAGAGCCAGTGGCAGACGCCGAGCAGCAGAGCCTTGCCCACCGACAACTGCGGCTCACAGCGAACCCGGTAGACGACTCCCCACAGGGCGAACGGTCCGACGCCGAAGACGAGCACCAGCGGCGGTACGCCCCACCCGCCGCTGTCCCACCAGCCGCCCAGCCCGCCGGCGGTGTGGTCGACGTAATAGATCATGACCGCCAGGCAGGCGACGTAGATCGGCGTGCCGAGGAGCTGAGTCCACGGTGCGGCCAGGAAGTGGGCGATCTCCAGTGTCGCGGAGTTTCTGATCCGGGGGGAGCGCAGCACCCGGCCCAGATAGCGGCCACACTGCATCGAGCCCTGAGCCCAGCGGGTCCGCTGCCGCACCAACGGTCCGATCCGGGTCAGCGCCTCCTGGGCCACCCAGCTCTCCGCGCAGTACTCGGTGCGTCCGCCGGCCAGCAGGATGTGCAGGCCCAGCTCGAAGTCCTCCAGCAGGGCGCCGTGCCATGGCGTGCCGTGCTCGGCGGCGATGTCGTTGAGCAGCGACAGGCGGGTGAACTGGCCGTTGCCGCCCATCGCCACGCTGCCGGTGTGCCGGCGCAGGGACTGCATGGCGGCGATCGGCGCGCGGAACTCCATGTCCTGTAGCCGGATCAGCAGCCGTCCCCAGCGACTGACCGCGGTCGCCGGGGCGTACCGGCGCGGCGCGCACTGGAGCATGCGTACCTCCACCTGTACGGCGCCGACGCCCGCTGCGCCGAAGTACTGCCGGCCGGACAGGGCGACGGCCCCCTGTGGGTCGAGCCGGCTGTCCGCGTCCAGGACCCCGACGATCACCCGGCTGCGGTCGACGTCGACCGGAAGCGACTGCTCGATACACCGCCAGGCGGCGTTCAGCGCGGCGCCCTTGCCCTGCCGCGCGTCCGGCAGCTGACGCCGGATGACGTGCACCCGGGGCTGGTCGGCGAACGCGGCCAGTTCGGCGAGCGTGCCATCGTCGGAGGCGTCGTCGACGCACCAGACGGTCACCTGCGGGAAGTCGCCGAGCAGCCGCCGCAGCGTGTCGCCGATGACGGACGCCTCGTTGCGACACGGCACGATGATGTGCCAGTCGAAGCCGTCCGGGCTACCGCCCCGACTACGTCGGGTCTTCAGGTGGAAGACCAGGATGCTCAGCACGTACGCGCAGAAGCTGACGCAGAGCAGGAACGCCGCCGTGTTGAGCAACGCGAGGGTCTGGGTCTCAGCGGACACCGGCGACCGCCCCTCGCATGCGCGTGGTCCGGCTGACCAGGACGATGAACAGGATCGCCACGGCGATCAAACCGGCCGTCGTGATCACGGATCCGATCAGCACGTGGCTGCGCTCGTAGCCGAGCCGGAAGCCCCAGGTCTGCATCGAGACCACCACCGCGGCGAGGCGCACCTGGTTCACCGTGACCAGCAGCAGGGTGGCGATTCCCAGGGCGTTCAGTCCCCGGAACATCGAGATGCGCCGGAACCCGACGAGGGTCGAGGCCAGCACGATCGGCGGTATCAGCAACATGGCGACCGAGCATCCACTGGAGACCATGAAGCCGACCCAGCGCTCGTCGAGCGGGAAGATGACCGCCGCGCCGATCGACCTGGTGTGCGCCAGGCCGACGGCGTCGACCAGGCGGGCGTTCAGCCAGGCCTCGCCGCTGGCGATGTCGTGCCAGCGCCACAGGGTCGCGGCGGCGGCGGCGACGCCGAACAGGATGCCCGTCGCCGCCCGCAGCCATGCTCCCCAGGTGGAGGAGCCTGTCATCGCTCGCGGCCCAGCATGGCGACGAACCACAACGCCAGGCCGAGCACGACCAGGCCGATGCCGACCAACAACCACGACTGGACGGCGACTCCGGTGGCCGCCAGCCCCCCGCCGATGTGTGGACCCTTGGTAGGTCTTCCGTACATGGCCAACCCCCTCGTGAACTCGAAGGTCAGGATGGCATCGGCAGAATCGGGCAAACGGGATAAAAGCCTATAGAGACCCTAAAGGGTGATTAAATACCCCTGGTGTGGGTGACGCCGCGGTGGTCTGGCGGCATCCCTTGCGCCGCAACAGATTCGACGTCCCGACAGGTGGTGCAGAGGTGGTCAAGATGGTGACCGGTACCCGCCGGACGGGCCCGCCGGCAACGTCCCGATGGCGGGCCTTGCCGGGCTGGCAGAAGGCCATGGTCGCGTTGACCGCGATCTTCGCGGTGCTCTGCGCGGGCGTCGTCACGGTCGGCTTTGGTCTGAAGCACCGGTACGAGAGCCGGGTGCAGCGCGAGGACATTCTCGGTCAGGGCACCGGTCCCCGCGACGAGCGCCGCTGGAAGTCGGGGCCCCTCAACCTGTTGCTGCTCGGGTCGGACTCCCGCGACGGTGAGCCGGATCAGGCGCTCTACCCGGGTCAGCGCTCGGACACCATCATGCTGGTGCACGTCAACGCCGCTCGGGACGCGGCCACCATCGTCTCGATTCCCCGGGACAGTTACGTCGACGTTCCCGCGGCTGGAACGGTGTGGTCCGGCGGCCTCAACAAGATCAACGCTGCCTTCGCCTTCGGCGGCGCCGCGCTGGCCGCCGAGACGGTCGCCAAGCTCACCGGCCTACCCCTGGACGGGGTACTGGTGGCCAACTTCGCCGCCGTCCGCAAGCTCGTGGACGCGGTGGGCACCATCAACGTCTGCCTGCCGTACGCGGTCACCTCCTCGGACACGAAAGTCACCTGGACCGCCGGCTGTCACGACCTGGACGGCAGGGCGGCCGACGACCTGATGCGGCAGCGGCACGGCGTGCCCGGCGGCGACTTCGGGCGCATCTACGACCAGCAGCTGGTGGTCCGTGCCCTCGCGGAGCGGATCAGCGCGACGAGTCTGCTCACCAACCCGACCCGACTCGACCGGGTGCTCACCACGGCGGCCGAGTCGCTGGTCGTCGACCGTGACCTCGACCTGGCCGACCTCGCTCTCGCGGTGCGCCGGGTCCGGCCTGAGACCGTCCAGTTCGTCACGGCACCCTTCAGCGACGCCAACCTCCAGACCCCGGCCGGTTCCGCGGTACGGCTGGACGAGGTCAAGGCTCCGGCGCTCTTCGCGGCCGTCCGCGAGGACCGTGTCGCGCAGTGGCTCGCGGCCAACCCGCAGAGCGCGCCGACCAACTGAGCCGCGCACGGACGTATCAGCACGCCGCCGGCTCCCGCACCCAACCCGTTTGCCTACCGTGAAGACCGTGAACAAGCGACAGCGGAAGAAGATCGCCAAGCGCCTGATGGAGGCGGTGCTCCGCGAAGACCCGGCGGCCGCCAGCGCGCTCCTGCGCGTCGGAGCGGACCCCAACGCCGCCGACCGCGAGGGCACGACCCCTCTCTACCAGGCATCCGTGCATGGCGCGGTCGATCTCGTGCGGCTTCTCCTCGCCGCTGGCGCTACGCCGGACACCGAGAGTGGGCACGGCCAGGAGGGAACGCCCCTGTGCGCTGCGGCGGCCTGGGGATACACCGACGTGGTGCAAGAACTTCTCGCCCACGACGCCGACCCGAACCTTCGCGAGGATCGAGGGACCGGCTACTCGCCACTGGACTGGGCGCTACGAGGCGACCACTCACGGACGGCAGAGCTGCTCGTGACCGCTGGCGCCTGCTCCGCCGCCGCTGACACCTGAAACACGCCCTGAACGAGTGGTTCCTGACCTCGTCGAGGCGGACGCGGTCGTGAGCGGTATACCTCAGAGTCATATTGATACCTCTGAGGTATACCGCTCAACAGCACATCGACACGGCGGGCAGCCGAGCGGATCGCCGGCGCCCGTCGGCGACCACTCGTCTAGCGCGACCGCTGCCAGTAGCGGCACGTCCAGTCGACCTGGTGCAGCTCGTCCTCGATGCCGTGCTCGGCACGGAAGTCGTCGACGGCCTGCTTGCATCCGCGTACGGCGTGGTAGTCGTCGATGATCACGTACCCACCGACCGACAGCTTCGGGTAGAGCGAACGCAGCGCCACCATCGTCGAGTCGTAGAGGTCCCCGTCGAGACGCATCACCGCCAGGCGTTCCACCGGCGCGGTGGGCAGCGTGTCCGAGAACCAGCCCTTGAGGAACCGGACCTGGTCGTCGAGGAGCCCGTACCGTTCAAAGTTCTTCATCACCTGCTCCTGCGACACGGCCAGGAAGGGCACCTGCCACAGCGCGTCCTCGACGTCCTCGACCCGCCGAGGATCCGGCTTCGGCAGGCCGCGGAACGAGTCCGCGACCCACACCGTGCGGTCCCGGTCACCGTAGGCGCGCAGCATCCCGCGCATGAAGATGGTCGCGCCACCCCGCCAGACCCCGGTCTCGATCAGGTCGCCGGGCACGCCCCGATCCAGCACGTCCGCGATGCACCGCTCCAGATTGTCCAGCCGGCGCAGACCGATCATCGTGTCGGCCTCCGGTGGCCAGTCCCGGCCGTTGGCCCGTGCCTCCGCGTCGAAGGGGAACTGGAGCACCAGTTCCAGCCCCTTGCGTTGCAGCAGGTGCCGGCCGCGCTGGTAGAGCTTCCCGTGCAGGGAACCGCGGCGCGGCTGGTAGGGCATCCACGTCTCGCGGAAGACGTATCTGGTCAACGCCTTCTTGAGCAGGTCGCAGTAGAGCGCGCGGGGATCGTCCAGCATCGGGTCGGACGACTGGGTCGGCGCCAACATCTCACTCATCGGCAATCTCCTTGTCGGTGTTCCTGATCGGCAACTGGCGGCTCGCCTCGGGGCGTGCGGGCAGCCGCCCCCTCGTTCGTCAGCCCCAGCGTTCGGCGTCGCCGACGGCGACCGCGCGGCGCAGAACAATGGATGTGGAAGAGAGTCGTTCCGTACTCGGTCGTCCTGCGGGCAGTAGTTCCTGCCCGTAGGCCGACCACCGGCCCGCCAGGTCGGGGATGGGCGTCTGCGGGGACGACGGCGGCGGCACGGGCTCGGGCATCGCCGTCTGCCAGGTCGCCTCGGGCCGGGCCAGTGGCCGTCCGAGCACGCTCACCCCGGCACTGCCGCCCCGGACCGGTGAGCCGTTCGCGTGCTCGGGACCGCGCGGAACGTCGGTAACGACCGGGTTGGGCTCGGTGATGGCGTCCTCGATGCGGGTCGACCTGACCGGCGTCTGAGGGGGGTGGGCCTTCGCGTCGCCCACGGCCCGCTCGGCCGGCATGGCCCGTTCGGCCGGCGCTGCCCGTTCGGCCGGCGCTGCCCGTTCGGCCGGCGCTGCCCGTTCGGCCGGCGCTGCCCGTTCGGCCGGCGTCGCCCGGTCGGTCGGCGCCGCCCGGTCGGTCGGCGTCGATTGCTCGACGACGGTGCCTTCGACCGTCCTGCCGCTCCCGGACGTTCGAGCCGAGCCGCCCGACTCTCCGGTCTGCCGGCGGTGCCGCCCGCCCGTGCTGCCGGAGGAGTCCTCGACGAGCGCGCTGACCAGCTCCCGGATGACGGCGCCCGACCTCGACGCCGGCACCGAAAGGGTCTCGTGTGCCACGTCCGGCGTCGGAGTCGGCTGCTGACCGGCAACCCGGTGGTCCGTACGCGCCTCCGCGCCGATCACCACGACACCGGCCAGGGGGAGCCCGAGGCGCTGCACGAGCCGGGCTGCCCGCGTACCGTCGTCGAGGTTGGTCCGGCCGGCCCGAATGACCAGCAGCACACCGTCCGCGTGCTGAGCGAAGGCGGAGATCTCCCGGCCCGCCAGGATCGGCGGCGCGTGTACGAGTACGCAGTCCTCGTCCTCACCCAACGCGTTGAGAAGTCCGCCCAGGTCGTGCAGGGCCTGCGTGTCGGCGCCCTCGCGGGGTTCGGCCGGCAGCACGGTCAGGGTGGGTAAGTCGACCAGGCGCACCGGAGAGCACTTCTGCGTGAGGACCTGTTGCCAGGTGTGTGGCGCCTCCGGGAAGTGACCGGACAGCACCGGGTCCCGTACCGCCCCGTCCACCAGCGTGGCCCGGCAGTGCTCGTCGGCCAGACCGAGACCCAGCAGCGCGGTGACCAGCGCCTTTCCGTCGTCGTCGTGGGCGCTGGTGACCAGCAGCCTCCGGCGCGGCAGCGGGGCGGTGAGCACACTGAGGGTCGAGATCGTGGCACGTACGGCGTCGGTGACGTCGGTCCGCGCGTAGAGCGCGCTGGCGTGGTGGCGGGAGAACCGGCGCGGCAGCTTCGGCAGCACGCCGAGGACCGGCAGGCCCAGGCGGGTCTCGACCTGCCCGACGTCGCGCAGTCGGCTGTCGAACCGGTCGCGCAGGATTGTCGCGCCCCAGCCGGCGAGCAGTCCGGCCAGGGCTCCGAGCACGCCGTTCAACAACGGTTTCGGAAAGGCCGGGGTGGCGGGCGCGCTCGCGGTGTCGAGCACCCGTGCGCTGATGCTGGTCGAGCCGCCCATTTCCAGTCTGCTCAGGCGGTCGCTGGCGGCACGGGAGGCCACGTTCGCGATCGCGGCGGCCTGGGCCCCGGAACCGGCGCTCGCGTGCACGGTGATGATCTGTAGACCGAGCTCGTACTCACCGCTGACGTGGCCGAGCACCGCGTGCTCGGGCAGTCGCAGCGTGCGCGCCGTCTCGATCGCGACCTCCCGGGAGCCGACGAGCCGGGCGATGGTGGGTGTGAGGTTCTGCGCGAGAGCCAGATCCGCAGGTCGGCTCTCGTCGGTCTGTTCGGCGCTGACCAGTACAGACGCCTCGGCCTCGTAGCGGGCCGGCAGGAGTGCGGTGACCCCCTGGGCGGCGGCCAGGCCCGCGCACAGGCCGATCAGCGGTACGCCCACGCGGCGCCGTGAGGCACCGAGCAGGCCCTTGACATCTATCGACGCGCTCATCAGGCGATCGCCTCTCTTGTTGAGTGCCCGGCCTCGGCGGGCGGTGTGCGAAGGGGGCGAGTGGGGGAGCGAAGCCCGCGCCAGGTGGCGCAGAGGGTGTCGACGATGCGTTCCCAGTCGAACTCGGCGTCCGCTCGGCGCAGCCCCTGGTTGGCCAGTCGGCCGGCGAGTGGGGGATCGTCGCGGAGTCGCGCGAGGCAGGCCGCCAGCGCGGGTACGTCGCCGGCGGGAAAGACCAGGCCGGCGTCGCCCACCACGTAGGGGATCTCGCCGACGTCGCTGCCCACGACCGGTACGCCACAGGCCATGGCCTCGACCAGCACCCGGCCGAACTGCTCGCGCAACGGGATGCCGACCCACGGCAGGGTGTTGCGCTGCACCACCTCGACCGACGGCATCGCCAGCGCGTCCATCCGGTTCAGCAGACCGGGCAGGTCGGCGTGCCCGGCCCAACCGTGCCGGTGCACCCGGCCGGGCCGTCGCGCGGCCGCCCGTTCGATCTCGCCGCGCAGGCTGCCGTCCCCGACCAGCGACACGTCGCAGTCGATCAGCTCGGCGGCGCGCAGCAGGTCCGTCACACCCTTGTGCGGCTCGAACCGCCCGACGAATCCGGCCGTGAACGGGCGCATCGCCGGATCGGTGGGCAGTGGGCGGAAGACCCGGGTGTCGACACCGAGCGGCACGATCGTGGCCGGACCGCGGTATCCCTTGACCCGTAGGACGTTGAGCGCCGCGGGCGTGATCGGGAAGGCGTGGTCGACGGACAGGTACGACTGCCGCTCGATGCGGGGGAACGGCGCCGGGAACCGGGTCACCACGTTCTGCGCGGCGTACAGGGTGGTGGGTACGCCGGCCCAGCAGCGCTGACGCAGCCGCAGGGCCTGCCAGGTGGTGAAGTAGGCGGCCTCGCCGATGACGTGCAGGATGTCGGGGCGTGCGGTGGTCACGTCGTGCTGGCCGGGCAGCCGGAACAGCACCGAGGCCATGTGCCCGGTCAGCGACTCGCCGAGCAGGTGCGGGACGATGTGGTACCGCAGGCCCAGGTGCCGGCCGGCGAGCCGGGCCAGCTCGCGTCGCGTCACCGGCGACACGTCCGCGGCGAGGACGGTCAGGGTGACGTCCGGCTGTTCACACAGGACGTCGAACAGGTCCGTCCAGTGTTCGGTGCGCTTGCCGACGACCGTGATCAGGACGTGCATCACGCTCCTCCTCTCGTCTCTCCTCGGGTGACCGCGATTCGGCCGATGCGGGTCCAGGCCCGCAGCCGCGCCGTTCCGGCGCGGGGTTGCAGCGGCATTCGCGCTCCGGCCAGACCGATACCGATCAGGGCGCGCAGCAGCACCGCGCCGCGTACGGCGCGCAGGGTGCCGGCACGGTGCCGGGCGAAGTACCGCAGCATGCTGCGGTACAGGTGGGGCCAGATCCAGGCCGGGTCGGAGCTGCTCGCGCCGCCGGTGTGCCGGGCGGTCACCGACGGCACGTACAGCACCTCGGCACCCCGCCGGGCGGCCTGGAGGCACAGCTCCTCGTCCTCGTAGTACAGGAAGTAGCCCTCGTCGAGCCCGCCGACCGCCTCGAACAGGTCCGTGCGTACCGCCAGGCAGGCCCCGGAGACCCAGTCCACCGCCACCGGCTGCGCTCCCCGCACGCGGGCGTCGTAGGCGGCTCGGCGCTGCCGGCCGCTGAGCAGCCGGCGCAGCGCGACCGGCGCCAGCGACCCACCGAAACGGCTGGCCAGCACCGTGCCCAGGGACTCGAACCGGTGCGCGCTGATCGCGATCCGGCCGTGCGCGTCGACGAGCCGCGGTCCCGCGATGCCCACCGACGGCCGGCTCCTGATGACCCGGACCAGCTCCGCGGCCATTCCGGGGGTGACCACGCAGTCCGGGTTGACCAGGAGGACGACGTCGGTGTCGATCCCGGCCGCGGCCCGGTTCACCGCGCTGGCGAAGCCGGTGTTGGCCGTGTTGGCGAGGACCGTCACCTCCGGGAAGCGGTGTCGGACGAGCGCGACCGTGCCGTCGGTGGAGGCGTTGTCCACCAATCGGACCGGCAGTCCCTCCTGCCGTAGCGCGGTCAGGGCGGCGACGATCTGCCGCTCCGAATTGTGGGTCACCACGACGGCGGTGGCGTCGGCGTTACTCATACCGTGACTCCCGTCCGGTGCACCGGACGGTGCAGGAGCGCTCCTGCGAATCGTCGGAGCGGTGCGCCTTCCTGTTCTGCGGTGAGCAGGGTCAGTGCCGGCAACAGGCCCAGTTCCCAGTGCCCGTCGGTCGGCGCGGCGAAGACGGCGGCGGCCAGGAAGCCGCAGGAGAGCGCCGCGAACGGCAGCGTGATCCCGTTCCGACTACCCAGGCCGACGCGGACGCTGCGCAGGATCGGCCAGAGGACGAGCAGGAGGCCGACCAGCCCGATGTTGGCCAGCACCGTGACGTAGAAGGCGTGGTAGACCGGCCCGACGTCGGTGAGGGTGAAGCCGGACAGGTAGACGCCCGGCGTGCTCTGGCCGAGGCCGGCGCCGACCAGCGGCTGGTCGGCGAAGACACCCAGGCCCACTGACGACTCCGCACCCCGGTAGCCGGCCGACTGCGCCAGGCCCTTGGCGATCTCGCCGGACCGGTCGCGTACCCCCGGTTGCAGGGCCAGGACCGCCGCCACCGCGACGCCGGCGGCGGCGGTGGCGGCCAGCCCGGTGCGGACGGCCCGACCACCACGGACCAGCATGATCAGCAGGGCCAGCGCGGCGGCGAGCCAGATTCCCCGGTACGACGCCAGGAGGACGTCGACGGCGAAGAACCCGGCGAGCAGGAGGACGCCGTTGCGACGCCACCCCCGCAGTCGACCGGCGGCCCAGATCAGCGGCGGGACCGCCATGAGGGTGATGAGTCCGCCGTGCCGGCCGGGCGTGGTGACGGCGAGCGCGGTGAAGACGCCCGCCAGCACCACGTACAGGACGCCGGCCGCCAGGATCCGGCGGGTCGTGGTCAGGGTGTGTGTCGCGACGAAGAAGTACACCGGGATCGTGGCCATCTGGTAGGCGGCGACCAACACCTCCTCGGCCTGGTTGCCGACGGCGAGGCCGTAGATCGCGGCCACGACGGTCAACCCGATCAGGCACAGCATGCCCACGTCGGCGGGCGTACGCCCGGCTGGCCGTTCCACGCGGAGCCAGTGGCGGACGGCCAGCGCGACGCCGCCGGCGGCCAGCAGCAGCATCTTCACCGCGATGAACCCGCGGACGTCACCGCCGCTGAGCATGGCACCGATCACGGCGCCGCCGATGATGCCGACCGGCAGCACCGCCCAGGGCCAGAGCAGGAACACGCCACAACAGAGGACGCCGGCGGCGGCGGCCAGCCCGACCGGCCCGGGCAGCAGGGTGACCACGGTGACCAGGGCGCCCAGCCCCGCGCCGCCGAGCAGCACGGTCGGTGCGACGATCGGCACTCTCATCGCGGCAACCCCGCCAGCAGTGAACGCAGTCGCACACCCCGCACGGCCCAGGTGTTGCGAACGGCGACCGCCCGGCGTCGGGCGGCCTGCTCGGGTACGCCGGCACCGTCCAGCGCGTCGCCGACGGCGGCGGCGAAGCCCGTCGCGTCGCCGGCGAGGGTGATGACGTCGGCGAGCGCGTGCAGCGCCGGCAGCGGCGTGGCGACCACGGGCTTGCCGAGGGCGAGGTACTCGTAGCACTTCTTCGGGTGCACGTAGTCCACGAGGCTGCCGACCCGGTACGGGATGATGGTGACGTCGCAGGCTCGCAGGATGTTCGGCACCTCCGCGAAGCCGACGGGGTCCACCAGGTGCACGTTGGACAGGTGCGTCAGCGGGGCGCGGCCGGCACGGGTGGACGGTCCGATCAGCAGGAAAGTCCACTCGGGGTGTGCCCTCGCCACCTCGGCGACCAGGTGCGCGTCGAAGGCGCGGGTGTCGACCGCCCCGCTGTAGCCGATCAGCGGCCGGCGCAGCCCGGCCAACCAGGGCGCGACCGGGCCGTCCGGCGAGAAGTGCTCCGGGTCGCAGCCGTTGGCCAGGACCACCGGCGCGGGGTCGACGGCGGGCATCCGTTCCGGCAGGGCGCTGGACGAGGCGAGCACGAGGTCGGCCGCGCCGACGGCGGAGTGCAGCGCACGGCGCAGGTGCCGTCGGTTCCAGGGGCGCGTGAACGTCCAGTCCAGGTCGGTGGCGTCGTACACGACCGCGGACGCGTCCAGTCGGGCGGCGACCGGCGCGGCCAGGTCCTCGTCCAGCCACAGCAGCCGTACCGAGTCGGCGTGCCGGCGGAACCAGCGGCGCAGCCGGAGCGCGGCGAACCAGCGGTTGACCCGGTTGACCGGCGGTACGTGCCGGCCGAACGGCAGGAGAGCCGGCCCGGCGCACTGCCACAGGCCGTCGGCCACCTGCCGGACGCGCAGCCGCCACCGTGGGAGGTGCCCGGCGGGATCGACGAAGAGCACCCGGTGGTCGACGGTCAGTTCGCGTGCCAGCGCGTGCTGCCGGTGGGCGCCGTTCGCCCACGGGATGCCGCTGAAGACGACCACCCAGTCCGGGTCGTCGGTGACCGTCGGGTCGGCCGGTGCCACCGGTCGGCGGGCGGTGCGCTCAGCCACGACCCGACCGTTCCATCGGCCGGGGCGCTGCGGCCGGCAGCACCTCGTCCTCACCGAGCCGGCCCAGCACCGGACGCGCGCGCTCGTCGTCGAGCCGCAGCAGGCGTGCGCCGGCTTGCCGGTCCAGCCAGCCACGCAGCACGCTGGCCGCGACCCGCCGGTTGATCCAGTTGACCGGCGGCAGCGCGTCACCCAGCGGCAGCGCGGTCGGCGCGACCGCGCGCCAGGCCGTCGAGCCGATCGGGGTCATCTCGCACCGCCAGCGGGGACGACGGCCCGGCGGGTCGACGAAGAGCAACCGTTGCCCGGGCGTCAACTGGTCCGACACCGCCTGGTGCCGCTCGACCGACCAGCGGTCGCGGCTGAACAGCACCACCCAGTCGCGGGTGTCGCCGTCGGGCAGCGGACCGACGTCGCCGCGCAGCGCGGCGAGCAGGTCGGTCATTCCGAGCTGTACGGGGCGGCCAAGGAGCCGCTTGACGAGGTGGTCGAGGACCAGGACGACCTGGAACACCGCCATCCGGTGCCGAGGCTGGGTGGTCCGCAGGTAGCTGACCATGCTGCCCAGCAGGTGTCGGAAGCGGATGGCCGGTCCGAGCAGCCGGCAGGACGCGCCCCGGCTGTGGGTCACCACCGCGTCGGGGAGCATCCACAGTTGGTGGCCGGCCTGCTGGAGCTGACGGGCGAGGATGGCGTCGTTCCAGTAGACCGGGAACGTCTCGTCGAAGATGGTCTGCCGACCGAGCACCGAACGGCGCAGCAGCATGCAGCTACCGGAGGCGAGTTGCCGGGGGCGGCTGAAGTCCTCGCCGCGCATCTGGAACCGGTGCAGCGCCTGGCGGAACCCGGGCATGCGGCGCAGCACGGTGACCAGCGCGATGCTGGCGGCGAAGCTGGGCTGCTGGACGTAGTGCTGCTGGAAGGTGCCGTCCGGGTTCAGGTAGAGCGGGCTCACCCCGGCGACGTCCGGCCGCTCCCGAAGATGGTCGATCATCCGGGTCAGCGCGCCCGGATGGAACCGGACGTCGCTGTTGAGCAGCAGGACCAGCTGTCCGGTCGAGCGGCGGTACGCCTGGTTGACGGCGGCGGCGAAGCCGGTGTTGTGGCTGTTCCGGATCAGGCGGACCCGGGGTTGGTCGGCGAGCATGTCGGCGGAGCCGTCGGACGATGCGTTGTCGACGGCCACCACCTCGTAGTCCAGGTCGGCGGGGGCGGTCGCGGCCAGCGACTCCAGGCACTGCCGGGTCTGCTCGCGCGTGTTCCAACTGATCAGCAGGACCGACAGCAGTGGGGCGCCCATCACGACCCGCTCCGGTCGTTCCGGCGGGCGAAGATCCGCAGCAGGTCGCCCTGGCGGGGGTGTGTCACCCGGGGCGAACCGCAGGCGGCGACGTCGGCGACCAGGAGGTTCCGCGCGTTGCGCCACCGGGCCGCCGCGCGCCAGTAGAACCGCGAGAAGACCGTGTCGTGGGAGATGACCCGGAAGCCCGTCTCCACCAACATCCGGCTGAGCGTGTCCGGGGTGAAGTGCCACCGGTGGTACGCCGGGGCGATGGCGGGCCAGTCGGTGCCGAGTCGGCGGGCGGCGGCGGAGGCGATGTTGGGTACTTCGAGGGCGAGCCAGCCGCCGGGGGTGAGGGCGGTGTGGGCGGCGTGCAGGAAGGCGCGGGGGTCTTGGACGTGTTCGAGGACGTGGAAGGCGCAGATGGTGTCGGCGGTGAGGGTGGGTGCGATGGTTTCGAAGTAGCCCTGGCGTACGGGCATGTGGAGGTGGTCGCGGGCGTAGGTGGCGGCGGCGTGGCTGACTTCGATGCCGGTGGCGTTGATGCCGGCGTGGTGGGCGGCTTCGAGGAAGTAGCCGCCGGCGCAGCCGGCTTCGAGGAGCGTGCCGGGGCGGGTGGCCGAGAGTAGCCACCGCAGCCGGCGGCCCGCCTCGAACCGGCGCTGACCGGCCGAGGAGAAGTACTCCTGGTACCCGTCGGTGGTGTAGTAGGCCTCGTCGTACAGCTCCTCGGGGTCCGGCGCGTCGCCGGCCGTCCACACGAAGCCGCAGTCGGCGCAGCGCCAGAGCAGGTCGCCGAGCGTCGGCGAGTGCCCGCCGGCGCGGCCGCAGAGCCGGCAGCGGACCAGCTCGATCCCATCCAGTTTCATCGGGTACTCCGTCGGTGTTGTGGCGTCCGGGCGATCACCCGGAGCAGGTCGCCGAGTCGCGGATGGGTCAGCCGCGGTGAGCGGAGCCCGATCAGGTCGGCGGGTAGGAGGTGTCGCGCGTGCCGCAGCCGGTACCGCAGCGGCATGTAGTAGCGAAAGACGGTGGTGTCCTGCTGGACCACCTCGAAGCCGGCGTCGGTGACGAGCCGGACCAGCGTGGCGGGGGTGAAGTGCCAGCGGTGGTAGCGCGGTTGCAGACCCGGCCAGTCGGTGCCGAGTCGGCGGGCGGCGGCGGAGGCGATGTTGGGTACTTCGAGGGCGAGCCAGCCGCCGGGGGTGAGGGCGGTGTGGGCGGCGTGCAGGAAGGCGCGGGGGTCTTGGACGTGTTCGAGGACGTGGAAGGCGCAGATGGTGTCGGCGGTGAGGGTGGGTGCGATGGTTTCGAAGTAGCCCTGGCGTACGGGCATGTGGAGGTGGTCGCGGGCGTAGGTGGCGGCGGCGTGGCTGACTTCGATGCCGGTGGCGTTGATGCCGGCGTGGTGGGCGGCTTCGAGGAAGTAGCCGCCGGCGCAGCCGGCTTCGAGGAGCGTGCCGGGGCGGGTGGCCGAGAGCAGCCACCGCAGCCGGCGGCCCGCCTCGAACCGGCGCGGTCCGGCCCGGAAGTAGTCGTCGTAACCGCCGTCGGCGAAGTAGTCCTCGTCGTAGCGGCCGTCCGCCTCGGCCTGCTCCTGTGCGGTCCAGGCGAACCCGCAGGCCGCGCAGCGGCGCAGCAGCCCACCGAGTTCGGGTCGGTGGTCCTGCCGCGGTCCACACACGAGGCACCGGGCGGTCCGGCGGTCGACGCTCATCGCGGACCGCCCGCCGTCGACGCGAGGATGGCCGCGGGAGCGCGCAGCAGCCGGTGCAGGCGCATCCGGTCGCCCGCGCTGACGTGTCCGCCGATGACCAGCAGGACGGCGGCGACGAGCAGGGTCAGACCCGTCCGGCTGGACACGGCGAGGGCGGCGTCGAGTCGCCCCGGGCCATCCGGCAGGTATCGGCTTGCCGCGCTCGCGACCAGTCCGGCCGCGACCGCCACGGCGATCGGCGGCCAGACCGCCCGTGCCAGCGGCGTCAGCCGCCGGGCCGTCGCCGCGTGAAAGTGGACCAGGAAGTACGCGGTGCTGAGCACCACGGCCAGGGCGGTCGACAGGGGTACGCCCAGCGGTCCGCAGAGCCAGATCAGCGGCGCCGTGAGGGCCAGGTTGAGAACGACGGACAGCAGCACGTACCGCGTCTCCAACCCGGGTCGGCCCTCGGCCCGGGCCACCACGGTGGTCGCCCCACTGATCAGATTGAGGGCGTAGGCGGGGGTGAGCACGAGGATGTTCACCGTGGCCCAGGTGACCTGGTGTCCCAGCCAGAGCCGGACCAGCGGGTCGGCGCTGACCATCAGGGCCGCGGCGGCCGGCGCGAGGAACAGGGCCAGGTAACGGGTGGCCGCCAGGTGGAACCGGTCCGCCCAACCGATGCCTTGGGCGGCCGAGCGCGCGACCGCCGCGGGGAACAGCACGACCAGGGCGAGGCTCGGCGGTAGCCGCAGCAGGTTGAGCAGGCGGGTGCCCAGGTCGAACTCGCCGGCGACAGCGGGGCTGAAGACGCCGCCGAGGACGAGGCGGTCGAGTTCCACGTTGACCATGCCCGCGCCGGCGGACACCTGCACCCGCATGCCGTACCCGCCGATCCGGCGTACGTCGCGCCGGTGCAGCCGTGCCCAGCGCGGAGACAGGTCCGGACGCTGTCGGTGGGTGGCCCCGGCGAGCAAAAGGGTACGGATCGCGCCGGTGGCGGCGGCCGAGGCGGCCAGTGCCGCGAGGCCGCCGCCGAGGCGTACCACCAGGATGGCCAGTGCCGCGCCGAGCACGGCGGTGCCGGCGCTGATCGCCGCGAGCGACCCGTACCGCTGGCCGCCTTCGAGCACGGCACGCCAGGGCAGCTCGACGGCGCCGGCCACCAGGCCGAGAACCAGCCAGAGCGTGGCGTGCCACGCCTCGTCGGCGAGGTCGCCCAGCCGCAGCAGCCCGCTGATCCACGGCCAGCAGACGCCGAGCGTGCCCACGGTGAGCAGACCGAGCAGCACTGCCCAACCGAGCGTCAGCCCCTGCAGTCGGCGCACCAGGTCCCGGTCCGCCGCGCTCACGGCCTTGGCCACCTCGCGCACCAGCGCGGAGCCGAGTCCGAGATCGATCAGCGCGGCCATCGTCAGCAGGCCGGTCAGCACGATCCAGACGCCGAACTCCCGGGGCCCGAGGCTCTGGTAGACGACCGGCACCGAGACCAGCCCGGACAGCGCCATGACCACCCGCGCGCCCAGCATGCTGGCCGTGTTGCGGGTGACCCGGGTGTCGACCGTGTCGGTGGCGCTACCCACGGGGGAACCCCCGGAACAGCTCGACGACGGTCAGCAGCAGCAGGGCCAGGTCGACCCGCATCGACCGGCAGTTGAGGTAGAGCAGGTCGCAGCGGAGCTTGTCCTCGACGGTGGCGGCGTAGCCGCCGGTGAGTTGCGCGATGCCGGTCAGGCCCGGGCGGATCAGGTGCCGCAGGTCGTAGTGCGGCAGGCGTTCGAAGCCGGCGATGAACTCCGGGCGTTCGGGGCGTGGGCCGACGAGGCTCATCTCGCCGCGTACGACGTTCCACAGTTGCGGGAGCTCGTCGAGGCGGGAGCGTCGTAGCCAGCGTCCGATCGGGGTGATCCGGGCGTCGTCGGGCTGGGCCAGGACGGGCCCGGTGGCCTGTTCCGCGTCGACTCGCATGGTCCGGAACTTGACCAGCCGGAACAGCCGGCCGCCCGCGCCGACGCGCTCCTGAAGGTAGAACGGTGGACCGGTGAACGAGACCACGGCGGTGATCAGCGCGATCAGCGGGATCACCACGACAGCGCCGAGCAGGATCACGGCGAGGTCGAAGGCCCGCTTGAGTCGTTCGTGCCGGGGTCGGCCCGCGCCGGAGGCCAGGCGGATCCAGGGCAGCCCGCCGAAGCGGGCCATCGCCGGCGCTCGCAGCAGCCCGTAGACCGGTCGTGCCAGCACCAGGATCTCGACTCCGGCGCTCAGGCAACTGGTCATGAGGCGCTCGTCGATGCTCTCCAGGGAGTGCTTGAGCAGCAGGAGTCGGGGACGGACACGGGCCAGGACCGCCGCGACGTCCTCGGCGCGCGACGGCATCGGCAGCCGGGCGGCGACGTCGAACTCGTCGTCGAGCCGGTCGGGTACGGCGGCGACGTCGTCCGGCTCAATGACCACCACGCGTACGCGCCGGTTGTTCTCCTCCGACCTCGGGGTCCGCTCGCGCCGCTCGGCGCGGGGCACGGACACCTGGTAAACCGCCGGTGACCTCGACGCCGTACCGACACCGATCGGGACGTCGGCGCGGCCGAGCGACGCCGGAGAGTGGCCCGTACGGATGGGACCCCCGGTCTTCCTCAACGCGTCGACCTCCTCGGTCAGGGACTCGCAGGGCATGCCAGCCAGCACCCCGGGAGCAAGTGTCAAGGACAAAAACCCCAAGAGGGTCAAAACGGCAAAAAAAGGATTCCGGGGACGAGCGCGCCTATATGGCGTCAACCTGGGTGGCGAAAGGTTCCCTTTTTGGGCGTTCCAGGCCAGCGCCCGGTGGCCCGAGCCCGGGTTGCCGCGCCGGCCGACGGCCCTGTCGCACCGAGGAGTTCCAGATGGTCCTGTCCGACATCGCTGCCAGTGGAGAACCGACGGCAGTCCCGGTGCCCCGGCGCGTTCTGGTGATCGGCGGCGCCGGCTTCATCGGCAGCCACGTGGTCGCCCGGATGATGCTGATGGGAAGCGAGGTTCGCGTCCTCGACAACTTCTCCACCGGGCGGCTGGAGAACCTCGCCGACGCCGCGTACGGCGGGCTGACCGAGGCCGACGTGGTGACCGGCGACATCCGTACTCCAGAAGGGCTGGAGATCGTGCACCAGTGGCAACCCGAGGTGGTGGTGCACCTGGCCGCGCAGCCCAGCGTCCCGGCGGCCCGCCGCTCACCCCTCTACGACGCCGACGTGAACGTGTTCGGCACCGTCAACGTGCTCGACGCCTGCGTGCGCAGCGGCGTACGGCTGGTGATCAACGCGGCCAGCAGCGCCATCTTCGGCCGGATCCCCGCCAACGAGCTGCCGATCCGTGAGGACCACGCGATCGCGCCGGTCAGCCCGTACGGCATCAGCAAGGCCGCCGGCGTGCACTACCTCGACTGGTACGGGCGGCAGCACGGCCTGGCGTACACCTCGATGGTCTTCGGCAATGTCTACGGCCCCCGGCAGGAGGGCGGTGACTGCGGCGTCGTGTCCCTGATGGCCGATGCCCTCGTCCGTGGTCGGCAGGTGGTTATCTACGACGACGGCGCTCAGACCCGGGACTTCATCCACGTCAGTGACGTGGCCGAGGCGGTGGCCGTCGCCTCGCACCACCCGGGGGCGGGGATGGTCAACATCGCCTCTGGCCGGCAGACGAGCATCAACGAGGTGTACGACGCCGTCCGGGACGCGTGCGGGGTCGACGCGGCGGCCCGCTACGAGCCACTGCCGTGGCCGGGGGAGGTGCGCGCCATGGCGCTCGACATCCGCAAGGCCCGTGAGCTGCTCGGGTGGTACCCGAAGGTCGGCCTCACCGAGGGTGTGCGGATGACGGTGCGCGACGCTCGCCGTCGCCACGGCGGCCAGGTCCTCACCCAGGCGCGCGACCTCGACCCGGTGGCGGCGACCCAGTAACGGCGTCGGGACGCCCGCGCCGTGCGGTTACCGCCCCAGCGTCTCGAGGCGCGGTGAGCGGGCGCGGGCGGTCCCGGCGAGGGCGGCGAACACCGGTGTCCGCAACGCTTCCTCGAGCTGCTCCCGCCACGGCGCCTGCGGGCTCACCCCGGCCACCCGCCACCGCCCGTGCCCCAGCACGCCGTAGGCGGGACGCTGCGCGGGGCGGGGGAACATCGTGTGCGACACGGGCTGGACCCGCTCCGGGTCCAGCCCGGCAAGCTCGAACAGCGCACGGGTCAGGTCGTACCAGGTCGAGTGGCCCGCGCTGGTGCCGTGGTAGATGCCCGGCGGCGCCACCCCGGCGTGGGCTGCCTGGCCCAGCTCCACCAACTGCCGGGCCAGCGCCCGGCTCCAGGTCGGCTGTCCGGTGTGGTCCGCCACCGCCCGCACCACGCGGGACTCGGCGGCCTGGGCGAGCATGGTGGCGACGAAGTTGCGTCCGTGTTCGCCGTACAGCCAGGCGGTACGGACGATGTAGCCCTGCTCGGGCAGGTACTGCCGCAGCGCCTCTTCACCGGCGAGCTTGCTCCGGCCGTACGCGTTCACCGGGCCGGTGGGTTCGTGCTCCTGGTAGGGGCTGCGGGCGGCGCCGCCGAAGACGTAGTCGGTCGAGATGTGCAGCAGGCAGGCCCCGGAATCCGCGCAGGCCCGCGCCAGGTGACCCACGGCTGTGCCGTTGACGGCTGTCGCCTCGTCCTCGGCGTCCTCGGCGGCGTCCACATTCGTCCAGCCGGCGGCGTTGACCACGATGTCGTGGCCCGGCACGAGGCTCGCGACCGCCGCGGGATCGGTGACGTCGAGCGTGGCGTGGTCGGCGATGGTCACGGACGCGCCGGGGTGGTGTGTCAGCGCGTCGACCATGTCCCGACCCAGCATGCCGTGCGCTCCGGTCACCAACCAACGAGCTGCTATCTCCATCGAAGAAGGATAAAACGTACAAAACAACCAAGCAGCACCTTTGAGGCACGAAACATGGCAGGCCTACATCGCTTCCCGGAATCTGACGAATTTTTGCATTGATCAGTCCTACTCTTGCTGAACCACATTCGGAACTGCCACGATGACCGTCAATGCCTTCCGTCCCGAAGGAGTGGTCCCCATGGCGGTAACCCGCCGCAGGTTCGTCACGTCCGTGTTGGCGGGCTCCGCCCTCGCCGCCGCCTCCACCACCGAACTGCTCGCCACGCTCGACAGCCCCGCAGAGGCCGCCAGCCCTGTCGGGGACGTGGTCGGCAAGGTCACCGTCGGCTACCAGGGCTGGTTCAGCGCACCCGGCGACTCCGCGCCGATCGGCGGCTGGTGGCACTGGAGCCGCGACCGGTTCCAGCCGCCCTCGCCCAGCAACACCACAATCGTGTCCTGGCCGGACATGCGCGAGTACACGCGCAGCTATCCCACCGCGTACCCGAACCTCGGCAACGGATCGCCGGCCACCCTCTTCTCCTCCTACGACCAGCAGACCGTGGACACCCATTTTCGCTGGATGCAGGAGTACGGCTGCGACACCGCCGCACTGCAACGCTTCAACCCGACGGGCGACGAGGGGCCGACCCGCGACGCCATGACGCTCAAGGTCCGCTCGGCGGCCGAGCGCTACAACCGCAAGTTCTACATCATGTACGACGTCACCGACTGGCTCACCATGCAGGCGGACATCAAGACCGACTGGCTGAACAAGATGTCGACGCACACCGCGTCCAGCGCGTACGCCCGCCAGAACGGCAAGCCCGTCGTCTGCATCTGGGGTTTCGGCTTCAGCGAACCGAGCCGGCCCTTCACCCCCGGGCCCTGCCTGGAGGTCATCAACTGGTTCAAGGCGCAGGGCTGCTACGTCATCGGCGGTGTGCCCACCTGGTGGCGGCAGGGCATCGAGGACTCCCGCTCCGGCTTCCTCGACGTCTACCACGCCTTTCACGCGATCTCGCCGTGGATGGTCTACCGGACCGACACCCTCGAAGGCCTCGACTCGTACTACAACAACGTCAACATCGGCGACATGGCCGACTGCGCGGCGCGCGGCATCGACTACCTGCCCTGCGTGATGCCCGGTGACCTCGCCGGCGGGCACCGCCGCCACGGCGACTTCTACTGGCGGCACATCTACAACATGGTCCGGCTCGGCTCCCAGGGCCTCTACGTGTCCATGTTCGACGAGTACAACGAGGGCAACCAGATCGCCAAGACGGCCGAGACGCAGGCGATGACCCCGGCCGGCGCGAACATCCGCGCCCTCGACGAGGACGGCGTCGCCTGCTCCTCCGACTACTACCTGCGGATCACCGCCGACGGCGGCCGCATGCTCAAGGGACAGCTCGCCCTCACCGCCACACGCCCCACCCCGCCCACGGTCGGCACCCCGCCCCCGACCAGCGGCGACCTCGCCGCCGGCCGGTCCGCCTCGGCCAGCAGCCAGAATGGCTCGTTCACGGCGGCGAACGCGGTGGACTCCGACGCCGGCAGCTACTGGGAGAGCGGCGGCGGTTCATTCCCGCACTGGTGGCAGGTCGACCTGGGCGCCAGCCAGCAGGTCAGCCGGCTCGTCGTGCGACTCCCCGCCGGCTGGGGCGCGCGTACCCAGACCATCACCGTGCAGGGCAGCGTCGACGGCAGCTCCTTCTCGACCATCGCCGGCGCCTCGGCGTTCGCCTTCGACCCGGCGACCGGCAACACCGTCAGCCGCACGCTGACGACCACCACGGCCCGCTACCTCCGGCTGAGCATCGCCGGCAACACCGGCTGGCCGGCGGGCCAGCTCGCCAAGGTCGAGGTGTACGGCTCCAGCGGCACCACGGACAACCCGCCGACCGCCCCCAGTGGTCTCGCCGTGACCGCCAAGACGTCGAGCAGCGTCTCCCTGGCGTGGACGGCGTCGACCGACGACAAGGGTGTCACGGGTTACCAGGTACGCCAGGGCGGCACGGTCGTCGCCACCGTCACGGGCACCACCGCGACCGTGAGCGGGCTCAACGCGTCCACCTCGTACACCTTCACGGTCGTCGCCCGCGACGCCGCCGGCAACACTTCGTCTGCGTCGAACGCCGTCACCGTGACCACCGACGCCGCCGCCAACTCCGACCTCGCCCGCGGCCGATCCACCAGCGAGAGCAGCCACGTGCAGAGCTACGGCTCGGGCAACGTGGTCGACGGCGACGCCAACAGCTACTGGGAGAGCGCCAACAACGCCTTCCCCCAGTGGGTGCAGGTCGACCTGGGCGCTGCGCGCACGGTCGGACGGGTGGTGCTGAAGCTGCCGCCGTCGTCGGCGTGGGGTGCTCGTACGCAGACTGTCGCCGTGAGCGGCAGCACGGATGGTTCGAGCTTCGGGACGCTGGTCGGGGCGGCGGGGCGGGCGTTCGATCCTTCGACGGGCAACTCCGTGACGCTGACGTTCAGTGCCGCGCAGACCCGTTACGTGCGCATCACCGTTACCGGTAACACCGGCTGGCCGGCCGGGCAACTGGCGGCGCTGGAGGTGTACGCCAGCTGACCGGACGTGGGGCGGCCGCCGGACGCCGACCGGCGGCCGCCCATCCCGTCAAGCGTGCGCCAGCCGGTGTATCACCGAAGTGCTGATGGCCAAGGGCTGCAGCAAGCGATCGAGGATGACGGCGAGCGTGTAGCCGCTCGGCGATCCACCTGCTCGCAGTGTTTCGGCAAGCACGGCTTCGGCCGGCGCGTCGATAACGGTGAGGATGCCCTCGTGCTCCAATAGCTGACCCGCCATGTAGGCGTCCTTCACGACGAGGGCCTGCCCGATCAGCTCGGCGGCGAAGCTGCGAAACCCAGGCTTATCTATGTCACCTGCAGCGTCGATGATCGAGAGGGCTAGGCGAGTATGGAAGGTGGCGAGACTGGGCGTGGGCGTCAGCCGTAGGCAACTGTCGAGCATCGTGCCGAGGAGGGCCTCTTCCGCCTCGCCAGTGTTGCTCAGGTAGGCCAGGCATGCGGTCACGGCCTCTTCCCAGGGTTCACCGCTGACGGTTTCGGCGACGATCGTGCGTGCCTGCTTGACCTCTCCAGCGATGAGGTGCGCGATGATCGCTACCTGTCGTCCGTCGAGCATCCGTTGGCCGATCCCCTTGTGGCGCTTGAGGTGGTCGTATGCGTCGTGCCACCTGCCAGTGCTGGTCAATGCGCGAGTGCCCTCCGCGAGGAGTACGCCCCAGAGCCACTGCCCTACGTCCCGATGGTCGTCCGCGTTCCGGGTGAGCTTGCTCGCCGCCAGCGGGTAGTCGTCGATCATTGCGTCCGTGCACGTGGAGACCGCACGAAAGAGATTGGCGAGGATTCGATGGGCGGCGTGGCCGTTGCCGCCTCTGATGTGCAGACGGGCGAGGTTCACCAGTGGCTCCAGAGCATGCCGTGCAGCCTGCGCACCCAGTGGGCGGGCAGGTAGAAGATAGGCGTCGGCGTGGTCGTGGCACCACCTCCGGGCCAGCTCGGCCTGGCCGCAGTCGGAGGCGATCAGGGCGGCCTGGTTGAGTACCGCGGAGGCCGCCGAGAGGTCGTCCTCACGCTGTGCAAGCTCGGCGAGCGCACAGAGGTCGTCGATGCGAGCGGCTACTGATTTCGCGACGGGCCGCGGCCGGGCCACCAGGGGGAACCGTCTTAGGAGTTGGCTGTTCGGGTCCATGTCACTGCCAGGTGACGGTGATCGGGTGGTGCGGTCGAGGTAGAACGAAGCGCCCGATGGAGGGGTCTGCGGCGCCGAGTACGTCCGGCATCCCGAAGGAGACGTCGCGGGTGCGGTAATCGGCGTCCCAAGTGCTGATCTCCTCGCTGACCTGCTGAGCGAGATCCTTGCCGCCGGGGCCGTGGCCGAGGACGCCGACCTCGTAAACCTTGCCGCCGTCGCGCGCCGGAGGTGCCGGGCGGAGGGTGAGGTAGGCGAGGTCTTGGCCGCGCGCGGTTGCCATCGCGCCCCATTGGAACATCGGAGCGACAGCGCCTCGCTCCTTGGCCTGAGGCTGCACGTTCATCCGCATGATGGCGTTGTCGAGGCGACAAGCCAGCCAGAGGTCCATCCACTCGAACGAGACCATCGGCGGGAAGAGCACGCCGGTCCACAGCTCGTGCCGCTCGGAGTCGAGTACGCCGTAGAGCGCTGTGCCGTCGACGGTCTGATCTTTGTTGACCTGCAGGGTCACGTCCTGCTCCGTGTTCAAGGCGACCAGTCGTCGGGCGTCGTCGCCGATACCGCGTAGTGGCATGAAGACGGCAAGTTGGCTGCCGTTGTCGCGCCATCCATTGTTGTGCCGTTCGAAGGTGATGCAGCGGGATGCGGCGCCGCGCAGGCGCAGTGGCACCACCAGCCGACCGCCGGGGGCGAGCTGATCGAGCCACTGTGTGGGCGTCTCCCAGGCTCCGACGGTGGCGATGATCCGCTCGTATGGAGCGCCGGTGGGATGTCCGAGTGCTGCGTCAGCGTGGATGACCTCGACGTTGGCCACGCCTGCGGCGGCGAGGTGTTCGCGAGCTCCGGCGACGAGGTCCTCATCGACATCGATCGTGACGACGTGTCCCGTGTCGCCGACGATCGCGGCGAGGAGGGCGGCGTTGTAACCGGTCCCGGCGCCCGCTTCCATGATGCGGTGGCCAGGTAGGGCGTTGAGTTGTTCGAGCATCATGGCGACGATGCGCGGTTGGGAGGCGGCGCTGATGGAGGTGCCGCGGCCGTCGGTCTTGGTGTAGACCGGTGCGTCGGCGTATGCCTGCTCCAGCGGGACGCCGGGCAGGAACAGGTGCCGGGGCGTCTGCCGCACCGCGGCCTCGACTCCGGAGGTCCGGATGACCTTGTCCGCGCGAAGCTGATCCACGCGCTGGTTTCGCAGGTCCGCGGGTTCGATGTGCGTGGTCACCTGGACGACGCTAACGGCTGGCAGCGTGGGTTCTGGGGTCGACACGGCACTCCTTCGTGGGTTGAAAACCGTCTCTACCGCGAGTGCGGCGAGGATGGACTGGTCCTCTAGAGGCAGGCCGATCCGGTTGGCATGGAAGATGACGTGATGGGCGATGACCGCACGCAGGCCCCGTCGGAGGCGACCGTGCCGCGCCAGGTCGGCGAGGTCCTGACCAGCAGCCTCGAACGCGTCGAGCCAGGTGCTGTAGCTGGCGAGTGGGCTGTCTGAATTGGGACGGGCGAGGCTGTGGACGTCCGCGGTCATGAGCCGCTTCACTGCGCGGCCCAGTACTGCGGCCGCCTGGTCCGGTAGGACTGCGGCGGGTCGGTGCTCGGCGACCTTGGCCCACACGTCGCCCTGCTCGTACCAGTCCAGGCCGGCGCCGCGCATCAGCACGCTGCACAGCAGCACGGCGAGTTCGCGTCTGCCGAGCGGAGCCGACTCCGTGCAACCAGGATCGAGGAGCAGGTGCCGGGAGTCGTCGTGGAAGAGGCGGTGCGCGATCTGCATACCGGCCGTGCCACCGAACGCCAGCGTCTCGGGCTCGTAGACACCTCTGGTCCAGTTCGTGATCAGCTTGTCGACGGTGAGCTTCTCCAGCAGGTCCTCGACCACGCAGGAGGCGGGGTCGTCGGCGAGGTATCGCAACCGCCACCAGGGGTACTTGCGGATGTACCACCAGTTGTGGAGGACGCCCTCGTTCTGCGCGGTGGCGAGTGCGGGGGCGAGCAGGGTGGTGGCGACGTGTTCGGCCGTTGCGGGATCTGCGCTTTCGACGGTGTACTGCCGCCAGGCGGGCACGGGCATCAGACTGGGTGTCCTCACGTGAGGGGGCGAATGGCTGGCATGGTGAGCAGGCAGGAGTCCCAGGCGCTGCCTGTTGATGCCGGGCCGCTATAGCTCAGCGCGGCCAGAGCGACTCCGGCGGCGCCGTCCAGAAGCCCAGGGCGCGTCTGGTCGCCGAGCAGGGCGGCGGCCGTACGCTGCGGGTCTGTTTCTGCCGGTCCGATTCCGTCAAGCAGGCGCGGAACGAGACCCTTCAAGCGAGCGGCGGTTTCGTCTGAAGCGTCGGAGGCAGTGCGGTGTGCAAGGTGGGCGAGGCCCGCATACCCATGACACAGCGACGCGTCGGTCACTAGGGCGAGTTGGTGGGGGTCGCCGAGGGCGTGTGTCAGCGCGTCCTCGGCGGCGGCGCGACGGACCGGATCGCCGACGGCAAGCCCGGCGAGTTGCTGAGCGCGGCCCAGCCCGGCGGTGCCATAACACCATGATGGCCGCTGTGCACACCCGGTCGGAGCACGGCCGGCGTACAGCTGGGCTCGGCTGATCCAGTACGGCCAGGTCGGGCCCGCGTCCGTCCCGCCGCGCCACCGGTCGAGCCAGGCGCAGATGGCGGTGATCGCGGCGATCTGGCCGTCGACGATGATGCCTCGCAGGGCGGCAAGCGACAGCAGGGCCAGAGGTCCGCCGATGCCATGGGCCACCCCGTTGTTGCTGTGACCGCCGGGGAACCGGTCATCTGCGCGTCCGTCGGGGCCACTGCCGGTCCACCAGCCGGGTAGCACCTCATTGTCCTGGCGCAGGGGAGCGGTGAGCCGGACCAGGTATTCGAGCACGGCTCGTAGTTCCTGATCGCTGCTGGGGCGGGACAGCAGGTAGGCGCCGACCCCGGTGAGGCCGCGGATGGCGTCGAACTCGGCCAGGGCAGGCAGGACGCCGGCGTCGATCCGGGCGTGGCCGGCCGCCACCCGGCAACGGGCGTCGGCGGCGATGGCTGCGTCCAGCTCGTCCAGGGCGCGGGCGTACGTACCGGGCCGGTGGGCGGCAGCGCAGGCAAGGACATGCGCCAGTGCCGGTGCGCCGTGGAACGGGTGGCTGTCCGCGCCTGCCGTTACCGGACCGCCGGTAACGACGGCGAGCCATCGGTGGACCCGTTGCCAGGGTCTTAGCCCCGCCGCTGCCAGCTCGACGTGCAGCAGCGCAATGCCGGGTACGCCGAGGGCGAGCGACTGCCGCCACCACGGTTGGCGGGTCGGTAGGGCGGGGGCGTCGGGATGGGCCAGCAGGTCGCCAACCGTGACGGCCAGCTGCTCGCACTGGGTCGGGTTCACGAACGGCTCCGGGCGAAGTAGGCGAGGGCAGTAGCGCGGGCGAGGTAGCGGCACTGGTCCTCGTCATCGAAATCGATGCCCACCGCACGGATGAAGTGGGCGTGCAGGAGCGAGCCGAGGACGTCGTCGACGTTGATGCCCTCGGTGTGCGGGCCTGGCAAATGGGTGCGGTAGGCGGCGAGTGCCACGTCGCGGTTCTTCCAACCGTCGACAATCGCGGCGCCACCGTCGAGCTCGCGCAGGGCCGCCCAGTCGTCGCCGGGGTGGGCGAGCCGCACCGCTTCACGGAACACCGGCCGGGCGATCGGGTGCGGTGCCGCCGCGGGTACGTGGTCGATCAGCCAGCGCATGCCCGCTTCCAGGCCACCGGCGTACGCGATGGCGATCGCCACGATGTGCGCGGCGACCAAGGCCTGACAGCTCGGGCGTACCGGCTGCCGCAGGTGCGTGACTACCGCGTGCGAGTCGGCGACGAAGACCGCCTCGGCCGCTCGCATCGCCGGACCGGAGCCCCACCGGCCGGTTTCCGGATACGAGGTGGCGTACTGCACCTCCCGCAGCAGACCACGTTGACGTAGGTCGTCAGCCCAGGCGCTGACCCGTCGCGCCGCAGGTCCGAAGGCGGACACGTCGGGTAGCACGATTCGTAGACGCAGGTGCTGGTCGGGGTCGCGGAACCGGAGGAACCACCAGTCGGGTGTCACCTCCCATTCGGCGAGCAGCCGTGGCAGATGCTCGGCGAGGAGGAGGTCCTGGCGGCGGATGTCCCCGTAGAGCTTGGCGAGCAGGATCCGGGAAGCGGCCGGCGTCTGGCCCTGATCGCGCGTGATGACGCGGGCTGGGCTCGGTGTGGGTAGAGGTGGCCAGGGCGGCGGCTCGGTGGCGTGTAGGGCGACGATGACCTCGTGCGCCCGCCCGGCGCACCATCCGAGGCTCTCGGGGGTGGGTGCCTCTGCGAGGACCGCTCGGGGCGCGGTGAGCAGATGGGTGCGCAGCAGGACCCGGTGCGCCGACTCCTCGAGGTTCAGCGGCAGACGCCGGTCGGCCTCGACGAGATACACCAGGCGCGGCAGGTGACGGCGAGTTCTCCACCTATCGAGGGCGTCGTCCCAGGCGTACCAGGGTTGGTGGCGGTCGGGGAGTTCGGTCGCCTGCAATCGCCACGTGGCTGGGGCCAGGATCGCTCGTCCGTACCGCAGTCGGGGAAGGAAGGGCAGCTGGGCTCGGGCTGCGGCACCCCAGTCGAAAGCGGTCACCTGCGCGCACTGGGCGCGCCCGACCTCGACGATGAACCGGGCCAACGGCGGGGTGTGAGTCCGCAGGTTCAGCGCGTGCATCCCGACCGCCTCGACCCGGCGACCTCGCTCGGGCACGGCGAGGAACATGCGCCGGCCGTCGCACCCGACGGCCAGATCGTCGACGGTGAGTACCGACCGTGCCGGTCGACGGTGCTCGGCCAGACTTAGCACCGTCGGCAGAAGCTGAGCAGCGCGCGCAACGTGGGCGGTCGCCGGGTCCAGTGGTGGGAAGGACAGCTGGACGGGCACCGTTTCCCGGTCGCCGGCGGGCAGATCGGTGAGCCCGGCGGCCAACCGCCCGGCGTCAGCCGACCGCAGAACGCTCAGGAACCTTCCGGTCATTCCGCCGGCCGCTCGGGAGACGGCGACAACCTCGATCCGGAAGTCGCCGCGGGCCAGGGCGGCCTCGTCGCCTGCGTGAACGCGGACACTCGCCTCCAGGTGCGGAGGCAGCCGTAGCCGTTGGGAACCCAGCTCCATCTGTGCGATCAGCGCGTCGTCGAGGACAACCTCGTCCGCGGTATCGAGCGCAGCGCGCTGGGCGATGGCGAGGAGCACCTCATCTCGTCGGGAGGTCGGCGTGCGAGCTTCGGCCGGTGCAGCCCCGGGGTACCCGTCCGGGAAACCCAGTCCGCTGTCCGGGTCGACGACATCTCGCAAGGGCACCAGTGACCCGATCCCGTATCGCTCGTAGAAGCGCTGGTGGTACACCTTCCAGGCGGCGGTGCCAAAGGGCTGGGCGCTGAGACGTGTCAGAACGAGGGTGGCGCGCTCGACGTCCCGTGCTACCTGATCGGGAAGTGTCACCGAGGCGTCCAGGCGAAGGTCCACGGCGAGAGGTTCGTGCGTCGACAGGGCGAGGCTCCGCATCTGTGAGGTCACCTGCCGGCGTGCCGCCCGGGCGTCTGTGGATTGCGCGGTGTTGTGGCGGTGCAACTCGGCATGTGCCTCGCGGAGCACCTGCACAACGTCCGCGACCACGGCGACCGTGGCGGCACCCGCCTCGTCCAGTTGGAGCAGCAGGTAGCCGAGTGCGTCCGGCTCAGTGCTGGGCGCGTGGAGGTTGGTGATGAGGGCGTTATGAGTGATCAGCTGGGTGACCATCGACGTCACGGTCGTCGCACTGGCGTGGGGAAACGCGGCATGCACCCGTGAGACGAGCACATCAACCCGGATCGGGCTCTGCGTGGCTGCGAGGGCAATCCGTACCGGTGCCGAATACCGCAGCGACACCTCCGCTGCGGTCGGTCCGCCCCTGGGACGGGCTTGTGGCTGGTAGGGGACGACGAGCCGACCGTCGCGTACGGCCATCGTGTTGTTCGCGACCACCGCAAGTCGGGCGACCAGCTCAGGACATGCCTCCAGGTGCGCGATCACGTCACTGATCCACGCCGCACCGGCCCTTGCTACAGCCTGATGCGAGGTGCCCCACCGGCTGGGCATCCGTGAGCCGAACACCGCCGGCGCCACGCCCGCGAGGAGTCCGAACGGGGTGGGGCGGCCGACAAGACGCTGCGCGTATCGGCCAACGGACTGTATTACCCGCCGTGTCTCACGGGCCGTGGGCGCGGTGCCCGCAAGCATCTTGCCCACCTGTTCGCTGAGAACCGGACTCGCCTGACTCACCGCGTCAGCCACCGCGTCGATGGCCCAGACCTGGCGCAACCAGGCGACCCAGACGGGCACCAGATCGGCGCGAGGTTCGGTCAGGTCCGGCCACGGCGGCAGCGCGATGCCCGGCTGGGCAACGGCGCGGACGAGCGCGGTGTCGGTTGATCGGTAGGCGGGAGAGCCTTGGGGAGAGCGCACACTGCACCTCGGTGAGGATCTGGACGGGTGGCCGGCCGGCGCGAGCGGCACCGCTGCTTGCCGTCGCGCCGGCCGGCGTTGGACTATTGCCGGTCAGGCGACGTTGGTGGTGCAGGCGGTGCAGGTGCTGCCACAGCCGTCGTCGGTCAGGTTGACCAGGCCCGCCAGGTCGGTCACCTCCAGAAGGCTGACGTCGAGGTCGAACTCGTCGTCATTGCCGGTGACCGTCTGCTCCAGGGTGCTGTTTGCCATTTCTCCTCCGATCCGGAGATCCGGGCCAACCTGACCCGGGGTGATGCTGAGGTGGCGGCGGTGCCACCCCTACCGCCCCTTGCGGGCGGAGCTGCGCTGCCGGTAGCTGCCGGGTGTGGGCAGGTCAGGGCCGTGTGGGATCGCCGGCGCCGATGGTCTTGCCGCGCTCGACGGTGAGCACGTACGAGAACAAGCCGGGCCGACGTCCGGTCACCCGTTCCTGAGCCGCGAGGATCTCCCCGGTGCGCGGGTCAATCACGAGCTTGGACGTCGACCGTCGGCGGACACGGCGAAGCCCAGCCCGCTGCGCCCCACGAGGGTCACAGCGACCGCCGACCCGGCAACGGGCCGCTCGTGGGAAAGCCACTCGGTCGGGCGGCGTACGGCTGCCCCCGCCACATCCGCCAGATCGTCGGTCCGCTCGTGGGCAGGATCAACGGTGGCCCGGCGCAATAGCCGAGTCGGACGTACAGCTCCCGGTTGCGCCCGTTGCTCGCCTCCAGGTACGCCGGCATGCCGAGCTCGTCGAGCTGGCGGTGGCGGTAAGTGAGCAATGCCGCGCCAACGCCGCGGCTCTGCTGCTCGGGCTTGACAGCGACGTACGCGAGATAGTGGTGTGGCTCGCTCGGATGGAAGGCTTCGAACACGGCGTCGAGGAGGGCGAACTTTGGCGCGTACGCCTCCGTGGCCGCTTCTAGCGCTGCCTGATACCCCGGCGACTCTCCGAGCGGAGGTTCGGCCCTGGGATACCAGATCGACACGGCGGAGAGGTCGGTGGTGGTGTCCACGCGACCGTGGTCGAGGCCGTGGTTGAGGACGAGTTCGAAGTACTGGTGGTAGACGGCCTTGCGATCGCCATGATCAGGGACCAGCCAATCGGCAACGGGCCCGTCGAAGAATGCCGCAGCGAGAACGGAGGTCAGGGGCCTCATGTCGTCGCGAGTTGCCTGGCGCACGGTTGGGGTGGTGCTGGTGGCGGTCATGCTCACTCCCTCGTTCGGGGTCAGGCTGGCTGGCGGATGGCGTTAGAACTGCGCAGGGACGCGGTAGCGCTCTCCGCGCCGAGTCCGACGGCCTGATAGATGTCGGGCTTCGTGGCGCGGAGAATGTGCGCCCAGACCGTGCCGACGAGCGCGGCAGCGACGTACGCGGCCGGGAAGAGCCAACGGAGCGGCGATTGCGGGGCGACGCCGAGGAGGGTGTCGAATTCGCGCACGGTGATGGCGAGGATCGCGGCCAGTGCCAGGGTGGCGATCATCGGCGTGATCGTGCACCGCCAGGGCCCCTCGGAGGGCCGGATGCGGGCGAAGAAGCCAACCACCGCAGCTGAGGTGACGGTCATGAGGACCAGGACGCCGAGGCCGCCGGTAACGGTGACCCAGAAGAACAGGTGCACGACCGGGTCGGCGCCGGCGACGGCGTAGCCGATGAGGACAGCGATCGCGAGCGAGCTCTGGATGATGGAGCCGATCTTCGGCGCACCGGTGCGGTGGCTGGTCCGGCCGAGGGCGGCAGGCAGGACGCGCTCCCGTCCGAGCGCGAACAGGTATCGGGCCACGGTGTGGTGGAACGACAGCAGTGCGGCGAACAGACTCGTGATGAAAAGGACCCGGCCGATCGTGACGACACTCGCCCCGAGATACGGCGACACCAGATTGAAGACCAGCTCGGTGCCGTCCGCGCGGGCCGCGTCCACGATCATGTCCGGCCCGGTGGCGACGGACATCGCCCACGCCGACAGGCCGTAGAGCAGGCCGGTGGTCGCTACCGCGATGTACGTGGCCCGCGCGACGGTCCGGTGTGGGTCCTTGGTCTCCTCGCTGAAGACGACGGTGCCCTCGAAGCCGACGAAGCCCGTGATCGCGGTGACCAGCGCGGCACCGATACCAGCGGCAACCAGGTGTGACGGGTCGAGCGTGTCGAAGGTGACCGTTCCGCCGGCAGGGTTGCCCACCATCCCCGCGTCGAAGATGAGGGCGACTGCGCATTCACCGACGAGCATCGCGGCCAGCACCTTGCCGTTGAGGTCGATGCGCAGCAGACCGAGGACGGCGACGACGGCCCAGGCGGCCAACGCGCAGACCCACCATGCGACGTTCCAGCCGTACTGGCTCTGTAGGAACTGGGCGAGGACGGCGCCGAACCCGCCGTACAGTCCGATCTGCATGGCGTTGTACGCGAGGAGCGCGACCATGGCCGCCGCGACGCCGGCCGGTCGGCCCAGTCCGTGCGTCACGTAGGTGTAGAAGGCGCCGGCGTTGACGATCCGCCGGGACATGGCGACGTAGCCGACCGCGAACAGGGCCAGCACCGCCCCGACGATCAGATACGACACCGGGATGCCACGGACGCCGGTGACGGCGTACCCGGTGGTCGCGCCGCCCGCGATGACGGTGAGGGGTGCCGCTGCGGCGATCACGAAGAACACCACGGAGGGGATTCCAAGTCGGCCGCGGGCCAGAACGGTGGCGACCGTGTCGGCCTTCGAGTGGTGCATGGTCTCTCTTTCGCTCGGGGGTGTCTGGTCAGGGCAGGTCACGAGGTGCGGTGGCTCAGAACGCCTGCGCCGACAGCGGCGGCGAGTTCGGCGAGCAGGTCACGCAGGGGTGGCCACGACTGGTCGAGCAGGCGGCGCAGGTGCGCGTGAGCCGCGTACGGTGCGCCATCGAGCAGAGCCGCATCCAGCTGGGTGTGCAGCGTCAGGCCGGCCAGCGCGACGTCGAAGTGAGTGAGCTGCTGGTAGGTACGCAGCTGCTGGGAGAGCCGAGCCGACGACCACGCCGCGGTGTTCATGTCTGCCGGCACGTAGACGGTGCGTTGCCGCCAGAGCCGACTGGTCTGTTGCTGCTGAAGAAGCCCGACCTGCCACATGCGTGTCGCGACCTGCTCGTAGGCAGTGGTGGCGAGGAAGGACAACCAAATCCGTGTCTCGACGTACTGCGGCTGGCCGATCAACCGGTCAAGAACAACGTGTTGCAGCCAGTCTTTCGGCGGAGAGTTCGCCAGCACGCGAACGCGCCCACGGTCGAAGGTGATCCGACCCTCGTAGTACAGCTCGGCGAGTAGCGCAGCGGACAGGCCCAAAGCCAGCGCGGTGCGGTGAAGCCTGGGCTGACCGGTCCGGTCGTCATGCGCCATGAAGAAGAACTCGTCGGCGATGCGGGGGGAGATTGCGACGGCGGTACCGACGGCTCTGACCGGCCGTTGTGGCACTCGCGGTTCGCTCTGGTCGGGATCGGCGTACTCGTCGGCTGTGCCAGGGGTTCGGTTCACCTCGGCTGACCTCCCGGGGAATAGATGTCGGCGGGGGAGAGGAGACCGAGCCGGCTGAGGAGTTCTCGGCCGCCGGCATGGCCGGTGAGCTCCTCCACCGCCCAGCTCTGCTGCTTGCACCCGTCGTCGCCGCAGTTCAGGCAGGTGCCACCGCCCGCGTGTTGCAGTACCGTCAGCCGCGCAGACGCGAAGCGGTCGACGGAGCGACAGCCTTCGTCAGTGCTGGTCATGGGGCGTCTGCGCGATGCGTCGTAGCGCGGCGACACTGACGCGCAGTTCCATGGAGGGCGGGTGCTGGTCCACCCTGAGGGAGTCGCACTGTGGGTGATGGCCGCGCACCCACATCCACTCCTCGCTGAGGTGGGTGAGGTCGGTGCGTAGCCAGGCGACGACGACGTCAACGCACGTCCCGGGGATCAGGTCCCGGCCGAACGACCAGTCGTCGGGCCCGAGCCGTAGCAGCGTTCCGGCCTCGATCATGGACAGATCGGTCGAATCGGTCACCGCTGAGACTTCCCGTCGCGGCAGAGCCCGGGGCCAGCCGGCCGGTGGGCGCGGCCGGCTCGGAGGCGGTCCAGAAGGCACGGTTCTCGACGGCGATCTCCTGCGCAGACGGTCGAGCCGGATCGGATGCGCGAGTTTGATTCCACCCGCCGTGGTCGGCGAACAGCGTTGCCGCGCCTTCGCAGTCGATGCTCAACGGCTGGTAGCGCTGACTGTCCTGTGCCGGGACAAACCACTTGATTCGCTTCATCACCGTCATCTCCCTCACTGGATGTGTGCGTGACTCGGGCGCTTTCCGGGGCTGGCCGCTGCCCGCCTATCGGGTGCAGGGATCGCCGCGCATGGGGGGACGCGACGAGCCCCGCACCCTGCTGGTGGGGGTGTGTCGTGGCAGGCATACGACCAGTTGGAAAGCCAGGCCGGGTCGTCGCTGCTTCGCTGCGGTGCGCTGTCCGGCGAGCTCGTGGCTCGCTGACGAATAGCTGATTGCGATTCAACGATCACGGACCGCTGAGCGGCTGGGAATGCCGACCTTCGGTCCGACCTCGTGTACCTACCTTCGGTCCGACCAGGCTCTGAGCTGGGCGTTCATGGTCGTTCGGCAGCCGCCGCCAAGATCGATCCGTCGCTGTCGGGGTTACATTGAGATCACCGAGCCGGCCGTGTGGTCGACCGGCTCGACGAAGCCGTGGAGGCCGCCGGTGACCAGACCCAGCCCGTACGTCCGGCGGCGTTGGCTTGGTCGCGAGATCAGGCGCCTGCGTAACGAGCACGGGCTGGCGGCCGAACCACTAGCGCGCACTGTCGGGTTCCCGCGGCAACAGCTCAGCGCACTCGAGAACGGGCACCTCGGCCCCGACATCGACCTGGTCAGCGCGATCTGCGACTACCTGGCCGTAGGCACCGTACGGCGGCGAGCCATGATGGACGCGGCGACCGACGGTTGGACGCGTGGGTGGTGGATGGCCGACGCGGAGCGAATGGGCACCCGGCAGGCCATCTACGCCGACCTGGAGAGCGGCACCAGTGCCATCACGGAGTACGCCTTGGCACTGGTTCCCGGTCTGCTTCAGACGAGCGCGTTCGCCGATGCTCGCTTGCGGAGTGACCCTGCCCGCCATGCCGAGACCTTCGATCCCGTTGCAGCGGTCGCCGCGCGGGCGTACCGGCAGCAACTGCTGCTCGCCGTCGGTGGGCCGCGCTACGACGTTGTGCTCGACGAAATCGCGATCCGACGCTACGCCGCCGACCCACACATCGTCGCGGACCAGCTCCGGCACATCATCGGCGTCTGTGCTGCACACCCAGACGTGACCGTCCGCGTCTTACCGATCGGCGCCTCCATCAAAGGCCACAGCGCACCCAGATCCGCGTACTCGATCTACCGCTACCGCGACACGCCGGACTGCTTGGCTGTCGCCGCCGATACGCTCACGAGTGATCTGATTTACACCGAGCCGGATGAGATCCAGCCCTATCTCAGCCTGCACAGCCGACTGAAGGCCGCAGCGCTTGCACCTGACGTCAGCATCCCCCTGCTTCGTGTCGCGGCGCAGGAACTGGTCCCCGCCAAAGGAGTCTCAGCATGAGATCACCCTCTACGGCATGGCGTAAGTCCAGCCGCAGCGACGATGGCAACTGCGTCGAGGTCGCCCACGGGAGTGATGGTGCTGTCGGCGTACGCGACTCGAAAGACGTCGTCGGCCCGATACTGGAATTCGGCTCCGCCGCCTGGAACGCCTTCACCGACAGCATCCGGACCGGCAGGCTCGGTGGGTGACTATGGCCAGAGTGAGCTGTAGCGCCTTACCGTGTTACCTGGCAAGCGGTGCCCGAGCGTGAGCCGAGGGAACGTAGCCCCTATGGGCTCGATGGTGGCTCCTAGGCATCGATTCATACTGCTTTGCGTAGCTGAGCAGCAGCGAGGCGCCCGCTACGGGTGGATGTGGAGGGGGCCGGTGTTACGTCATCCTGACACTGCGGCGCGCGTCGGTCGGCAGCCCAGAGTCGGTGGTGAAGAAGGTTTCGCCCTTCGAATGCAGACTCGTCGGGACTGATAATGCCCCGCCACCCGGACACGGTGATCAGCCCGAATACGCTGCTTAGCGATGCTCGCCGCCGTCTACCATCGCCGTGGCGGGCAGGTCAATCCATGTCACGCAGCGAGCTGGCCGACTCCGTCAACGTCGCCCTTGATCGGCTCTACCCCGGCAAGGTTCTCACCGCCTATTACGTCGACTCCCGGTGGGTCGGAAAGCTCGAGCGTGGCGAACACCGATGGCCCAGTGAGGAACGTCGTGCCGCCCTCCGCCATGTTCTCGGTGCCGCAAGCGATGGTCAGCTCGACCTCTACAGCCCACGGCGCACCGAAGTCCCCAGCACCACCTACGGCATTGAGCAGCCACCGCTGGGTAGCTGGGATGAAACGATCTATCAGCTACGCGCCCAGTGGCACCTGTTGGTCCAGAACGACAAACTGTTCGGACCGCAGTATGCGTTGATCGGAGTCGCGGCTCAGCTCATGCTGCTCGACCGGCTGCTCACCGACGTGCCAACGCCCATTCGTCCCAGCCTCATACGTCTCGCCGCCCAGTACGCCGAGTCAGCAGCATGGTTGAACCACTCACTCAATGACGCTCCCGCCGCTCAGCATTGGACAGGGAAGGCCCTCAGCTGGGCTGATCAGATTGCTGATCCGACCATGACGGCATGGGCGACGTACCGCAGTAGTCAGCATTGGCTTGTTGGTGGAGAGCCGCAGCGTGCTGTCGACGACGCCGAAGCTGCCATGCTGCAGGACAAGAAAGTGCCCAGCCCGGTACGGGCGGCCCTTCGTGTGCAGCATGCCCACGCTCTCGCCACGGTCGGCGAGCACCGTAAGGCCATGCAGCTCTTGGACGACGCACATAAGTGGGCGGCAGACCGCGGTCCAGGTAAGCCCGAAGGTGAGCACGCCTCCTTCTGCACGAGCGGCTACATCGAGGTGCATCGAGGCACGTGCCTCAGGATAGGACGGCGGCCCGACGAGGCTGTTGCGGTGCTCGACGCCGCGCTGCCGTCGATTCCCTCGCTCCATCGCCAGGATTTCACCGTAGCTCTGTTAACCAAGGCCGCAGCCCATGTAGCGGCCGACCAGCCTGAACAGGCTGCCGCCGCAGCGCACATTGCCCTGCCGATCGCCCGGCGAGCGGGTGCGCGCCGGATCCTGCATCAACTCGCCCAGATCGGCTCTGCTGTGGACGAGCATCGTCACCTGGCCGACGTCCGTGAATTCCTCGACGACCTTCGGGAGACCTCCTGATGGCGTCGGACCTTGAGCTGTCCGCGATGCGGCATGCCATCGCACTCTCTGCTCTTGGGCTGGGTACCACGAGTCCAAACCCGCCCGTCGGGTGCGTAATCCTGGATCAGCACGGGACGGTAGCGGGTGCGGGGTTTCACCGCCGCAAGGGCGAGCCGCACGCCGAAGTACACGCGCTCAACGCGGCGGGAGCCGCGGCTCGCGGCGGGACGGCTGTCGTCACGCTGGAACCATGCAACCATGTCGGCGTCACGCCGGCGTGCCGACAGGAGCTGCTCAACGCGGGTATCTCCCGGGTGGTCATCGCGGTCATCGACCCAACCTCCCGTGGCGAAGGGGGTGCCTCGGCGCTGGCCGCAGCAGGGGCCGAGGTCGAGACCGATGTATTGCGTGACGAGGCCCTGGTTGTCCTTGCCCCGTGGCTGACTGCCACAATGCGCCGTAGGCCGTACTTAACCTGGGCGTTTGCACTTGATGACGAGCATCAACAGGAAGCGGAAGAACGTCTCCTGCTCGACCTTTGCGGGAATACTGACCTCGTCATCGCGGGCCAGACCCTCGACGAGGGCATCCCAGGTGGCCACGCCAGCGCGCACTTCGCACTGCCCGGAGGTGCCGACATCGGCGTCGGTCTTCCGCAGTGGCTGTCAGGCGCCTACGAAGGTGGCGTACGCAGCGCGCTCGTAGTTGGTCACGAGCACGGCGCTGCGCTGCAGACGCACCTGCACACCGTCGACCAGCTCGTGGTCGCAGTGCCACGAACTGACCCGTCCCGAGCATCGGAGTTGGTACACCCTGACCTCATACCGATCGATTTCGAACTGGCCGAAGTCGCTGCTGACGCGTGCTCGTTGACGTTCCGAATACGCCGCCTCCGCACGTAGCGCAGAAGAGGGCTCGCAATCGGACACTTGCTGATCATCGCGGAGTGTCGGCTGCAGGTACATCAAGACACGTCACCCGGAGAGGGGCGCCAATTCAGCCAAGGAGCGGCGGCCTTCACACTGCGGTTGATCGTCTATGGCCTACTGAGGTGATCTCAGCAAGATTCGGCGGCCGAGTGGGGATGACACGGGCGTAACGTCCATACCGGACGGCGTTGGCTATGGACGTGGAGCCATCGATAGACAGGTTCTTGCGACAGAATCCAGTCTTCGAGAGGGCTCCACGTGATCGCCTAT
>NZ_JBNCKS010000025.1:0-227 GCF_049841635.1 Micromonospora sp. DT44
GGTTCACCGCCGCAGGCCGCTATTCGGACTTGGCGGCCGGTTGTAGGACCCGCCGGCAGACGAACCGGGGCCGACCCCCGGGTCGGAATAGTTCAAGCTCATCGCTTGTGCTGCGGAACTGAACCGGTTGTCCTGTTGCGTGGAACTGACCAGGTTGTCCTGTTCCGTTCGCGGCCGAGACGGGTGAAAGAGCGGGTGGGGCCGCCCTAGCGGGCTAATAGAATTCG
>NZ_JBNCKS010000025.1:325-96694 GCF_049841635.1 Micromonospora sp. DT44
CGGATCTCCCCATGCGCTCGACTCTGGTCCGAGCATGGGCGGAGGCACGTTCAGAGAATCCCTCCTGTTGAGATAGTCATCTAGAAGCGCTCGCACGCTGTTTGGCAGCCCCTCGACGGGGTAACGCCCTGCTTGGCGGATCATGATGCCGACGCTGACGGGAACCCCGGCCGCCGCGTCGTGCGTTTCAGCCCTGAAAGGAATACGGTAGCTCTGGGTTGCGGGGTGCTCCCGCCAACTCGCAAGAAAGTCGCCGACCGTGTCCCACCTGCGTTCCCGCTCCGGGTCGTCCAGATACGTTCGCGGCTGAGACGGGTGAAAGAGCGGGTGGCGCCGCCCTTGCTCGCTAATAGAATTCGGATCTCCCCATGCGCTCGACTCTGGTCCGAGCATGGGCGGAGGCACGTTCAGAGAATCCCTCCTGTTGAGATAGTCAAGTAGCAGCGCTTCCACGCCGTCTGGCAGATTCGCGATGTAGCCGTTGCGTCCTGCTTCGTCGACCATCCGGCCGACATGGACGTCATGCCCGTCCTCGGCGCGCGTTGTAGCTCCAACAGGAATACGGTAGCTCTGGGTTGCGGGGTGCCCCCGCCAACTCGCAAGAAAGTCGCCGGCCGTGTCCCAGTCGCGTTCCCGGGCCCGGCGCCTCTCCGCCTCGCCCTCCCACGTGTTGCCTCCGATCGTACCCGGCATGTTCCGTGCTCCCCTCGTCAGTCCGACTTAGTCCTGACGGGCAACGATGGGCTTTGGTTCAACCGACAGGCGGCGAATTTGAAGTCCCGGCACCATGCCCGCCGAGCGCCGCCTACGCGGAGGACGGTGGGCGGGAATCCGCCGAACAACGGCACGTCAAGCAATGGCACGTCCGGGGGCGGCGCGTGTCGGATGAAGCTGGGTCAGACGTAGAGCGAGGTGAACGGCGCCCAGGGCAGGTTACGCACCACCGTGAACGCCAGCCACGCGGCCATGAAGCCGCTAATGACCTTGGGGCTGATCCGCAGCTCGGGCAGCCGCCAGCCGAACGCCTGGTTGCCCGCCCAGGCCACGAAGAGGTACGCCAGGAAGGGCAGCGAGAAGACGAACAGGAAGTGGTGTCGGGCGGCGGCCGGCAGGTCGGCGTGCAGCACGTACCAGAGCGCGCGGGTGCCGCCGCAGCCCGGGCAGTCGAACCCGGTGGTCAGCTTGAGAATGCAGGTGGGCGCGGCGTCCGGGTCGGCGTGGGTCGGGTTGCTCACCAGCGCGTAGGCCATGCCGAGCCCGATGCAGCCGACGGCGGCCAGTGGCACGGCCCAGCGCGGCGAACGTTCGTGGATCCGCAGGACGAGCCGGGTGAGCCGGTCGGGTTCGGGCGCCGGGTAGTGGTAACCGACGGGCGGCTCCGCCGACCATCCGTTCTGCGCAGCATTGGGGGCGGACACCGTGTGGACGGCACCGGCGGTGGGCGGTGACTGGTCGACCGGTCCGGGAACGCTCGTCACGCGTTCACGGTACACCCGACACGCTCGCCAGGGCGGCCGTGAGCGGACCGGCCAGGTCGCCGGCGGCGGGTGGGGCGACCGCGTCCAGCCCGAGCCAGCCGGCCAGCCGGTACAGCTCGGCGGCGAGCGCCACGGCGGTCTCCCCCGCGTCGGCGCCGGGCTCGAGCCAGGCGGCCGGCACCAGCAGCACCCCGGCCCTGCGGTCGGCCTTCAGGTCGACCCGCGCGGTGAAACGGTCACCCTGCAGGAACGGCAGCACGTAGTAGCCGTAGACCCGCTGCGGCGCCGGAACGTAGATCTCGATCCGGTAGCTGAAGTCGAACAGCCGCTCGGTGCGGGCACGTTCCCAGATCAGCGGGTCGAACGGGCTGACCAGCGTGTTGCCCCGGACCCAGCGCGGCAGCCGTGCCGACGCGTGCAGCCAGGCCGGCTGCCGCCAGCCCGCCACGGTGACCGGCACCAGCTCACCGGCCTCGGCCAGCTCGGCGACCGCCTGGCGGGCGCCGGCGACCGGCAGCCGGAAGTAGTCGCGCAGCTCCGGCTCGGCGGCCACCCCGAGCGACCGCGCGGCCAGGGCCACCAGACCGCGGTACGCCTCGGCGTCGGTCGGTGTCGGCGCGGCGAGCACGGCCGGCGGGAGCACCCGCTCGGGCAGGTCGTAGCGGCGGGCGAAGGACGTGCTGCGCTCGGCGGCGGTCACCTCACCGGCCCAGAACAGGAACTCCAGCGCCTGCTTGACGGCCGACCAGTTCCACCCCCAGTTGCCGGTCTGCCGGGGCGCGTCGTGCTCGATCTCGGCGGCGGTCAACGGACCCCGCGCGGCCACCTCGTCGCGCACCCAGGCGACCAGCTCCGGCTGTTCCTGGGCGATGCGCCGCATGCCACCCCAGGATTCGCTGTGTGCGCGGGCCATTCGCCAGCGCAGCAGCGGGTGCAGCCCGACCGGAACCAGGGACGCCTCGTGGCCCCAGTATTCGAACAGCTCGCGGGGGCGGCGGTAGGCGGCCTGGTCGAGCAGCGCGGTGGGGTACGGACCGAGTCGGCTGTAGAGCGGCAGGTAGTGCGCCCGTTGCAGCACGTTGACCGAGTCCATCTGGATCAGGGAGACCCGGTCGAGGACCCGGCGCAGGTGTCGACGGGTGGGCACGCCGGTCGGCGGCGGGTCGGCGAAGCCCTGGGCGGCGAGCGCCACCCGCCGGGCCTGGGCGAGCGAGAGTGATTCCGGTGCGGCCATCGTCGGCGACGATAAATCATCGGTACGACGCCGGTGCGGGAAGCTGGACTCCGACCGTCACGGGGGCATAGAACGGTGCAATGCTGACCATCCGCCGGGAGGAGCCCGATGACGCCGAGGCGATCGCCCGGGTGCACGTACACGGCTGGCAGTCGGGTTACGCCGGTGTCATGCCGGACGAGGTACTCGGCCGGCTCAACGTGGCGGCCTGGGCGCAGCGCCGTCGTGAGGTGGGCACCGCCGACCCGGAGCACCCGTTCACCACGCTCATCGGCGAGGTGGACGGGCTGGCCGTCGGCTTCACCACCTTCGGGCCGTACCGCCGCAACCAGGACCGGGACGACCTGGACCCGAGCGTCGGCGAGGTGCTGGCGCTCTACGTCGAGCCGGCGTTCTGGGGCGACGGGACAGCCACCGCGCTGCTCACGGCCGCCCGCGCCGGGCTCGTCGAGCGCGGCTGGACCGGCTACCGGCTGTGGGTGCTGGCCGACAACCGGCGGGCCCGCCGGTTCTACGAACGGGCCGGGCTGTCACCGGACGGTGAGCGGTCGACCTACCAGGTGCCGCTCGCCGGCGGGCGCGGGCCGGTCGGGCTCGTCGAGCTGCGGTACGCCGGACGCCTCGACGACTGACCCGCCCGGCGTCAGCCACCGGCGGATCGGCAGGAAGGCCAGCAGGGCCAGGCTGATCCAGACGTACGCGTTGCTGCCGAGGAAGCCGTCCACGCCGGTGAAGTCCTTCTCCCAGAACCAGACGGTCCGGCTGATCAGCAGCGCGTACCCGATGGTCGCGGCGATCAGCAGGACGCGCCGGCGGCGGCCGGCCGGCGCGGCCATCGCGTTGTCGACCAGCAGGATCAGCGCGGGCAGCAGCCAGACCAGGTGGTGCACCCAGGTGACCGGGCTGACCAGGCACATCACCGCGCCGGTCAGGGCCAGGCCGGTCGCCTCGTCGCCGGCCGCGACGGCCGCGCGGGAACGCCAGGCCCAGAGCGCCAGGGTGCCGAGCACCAGCAGCAGCCAGAGCAGGGTGCTCGGGTGCCGCGGGTCGAGGCGGGCGACCACGCCGCGCAGCGACTGGTTGGAGACGAAGGCCAGCTCGCCGACCCGAGCGGTGTTCCACAGCGCCTCGGTCCAGAACTCCCGGGACGCGTCCGGGAAGAGCGCGCCGGCCAGCACGGTCACCGCGGCGGCGGCGCCGCTGGCGGTGAGCGCCACGCGCCACCGCCCGGTGACCAGCAGGTAGACGATGAAGATGCCCGGGGTCAGCTTGATCGCGGTGGCCAGCCCGATGCCCACGCCCGCCCACCGGTTGCCGGCGGGCAGCAGCCGGAGCAGGTCCACCGCGACCAGGAAGAGCAGCAGCGTGTTGACCTGCCCGAAGTTGATCGTCTCGCGCATCGGCTCGAAGGCGGCGGCCAGGCAGAGCGCGACGGCGAGGGCGAACCAGCGGGTCCACCCGGCCCGCCGGGCGATCGGGTCGACGAACCACCAGATCAGCACGGTGGTGGTGGCCACGCTGGCGAGCACGCTCACCACGATCGCGGCCGTCCACGGCAGGTACGCCATCGGCAGCATGACCAGCGCGGCGAACGGCGGGTAGGTAAAGCCGTACTGGGTGCTGGGCTTGAGGTAGTCGTAGATCTCGCCGCCGTCGTGCACCCACCACGTCAACGCGCCGTAGTAGACCTTCAGGTCGAAGAAGCCGTGCCGTACGGCCGCCACGGAGAGGAACGCGGTGACCGCCGCGGCGAGCACCACCACCCCGACAACCTGCACGGCCGTCCTGTTGGCACCCTGCGCCACCGCCGCCTCCCCCGCCCTGCGTAGGCTTCCGTCCCATGGCTCTCGGGTACGTCCGCCCGGCGCGTCCCGAGGACGCCGGCGAGATCGCACGCATCCAGCTCGCGACCTGGCGGGTCGCGTACCGCCGGATCCTGCCTCGGCATGTGCTCGACAACCTGGACGAGGCGTTCCTCGCCCGGCGGTGGAGCGCCGCGGTGCTGGAGCCGCCCTCCGGCGCGCACCGGGTGCTGGTCGCCGTCGAACAGGCCGAGCAATCGTATCTGGTGGGGTTCGCCGCCTCCGGCCCGGCCGACGGAGAGGCGTTGGCGCCGGGTGAGCCAGCCGATGCCCTGGGCCCGGACGTGGCCGCCGTGACCGACCTGCTGGTCGAGCCGCGCTGGGGTCGACGTGGGCACGGCAGCCGGCTGCTCGCCGCCACCGTCGACCTGTGGCGCGAAGACGGGTTGGGTCGGGCGGTGGCCTGGGCGTTCGACGGCGACGAGGCGACCCGGAAGTTCCTCACCAGCACCGGCTGGGAGCCCGACGGCGCGGCCCGGGCGCTGGACGTCGACGACATGCTGGTGCCTCAGGTGCGCCTGCACGTGGCCGTACCGCCGGAGAAGAGCGAGTGAACCGGTGCGGCGGCCCTGGGCCGCCGCACCGGCACGGTCAGCCCTTGTCCGAACCGTCGTTGGCGTCGCGGACGAAGTAGCGCTGGAACACCACGAAGATGATCGCCACGGGAATGGTGGCGAGCAGCGCCGCGCCCAGCTTCAGCGGGTACTGGTTGCCGCTGCCCAGTGAGCCGCTGACCAGGTCGGCGAGGCCACGCGGCAGGGTGAACAGGTCCGGGTCCTGCACCGACACGAGGCTGTGCGGGAACTCGTTCCAGGAGCCCTGGAACGACAGGATGGTCAGGGTGATCAGCGCCGGTTTCGCCATCGGCAGCACCACCGACCAGAAGGTGCGGAAGATGCTCGCCCCGTCGATGCGGGCGGCCTCCTCCACACTCACGGGGATCGACTCGAAGAACTGTTTCATGATGAACACGCCCGCCGCGTCGGCCAGCAGCGGCACCACGAGGCCGGCGTAGCTGTTGTAGATGCCGAGCTGGTTGAGCACCAGGAACTTCGGGATCAGCAGGACCACACCGGGGACCGCCATCACCGCGATGACGGCCGCGAACAGCCCGCTGCGCCCGACGAACCGCAGGCGGGCCAGGGCGTACCCGGCGAGCGAGTCGAAGAACACCCGTCCGAGGGTGACCAGCACGGTCACCAGCAGCGAGTTGCCCAGCCAGAGCGGGAAGTTGGTGCCCGCGAAGATCCGCTCGAAGCCGGCCAGGGTGAGCGGGTCCGGGAACGGCGAGAGCGGGTTGGCCGCCGCGTCCGGCTCGGTCTTGAGCGAGCTGGCGATCTGGATGACGAACGGGTAGAGGAACACCAACCCGAAGAAGACCAGCGTCGCGTACCCCAGGAAGCGGGTGGCCAGCGTGCGGGCCCCGCGCTGGTCACCGCGCGCGGGCCCCGCCGGGCGGTCGGTGGACACGGCCATCTCAGGACCTTTCCGGTACGCGCCGACGCCACCAGCCGCGACGAGGTCGGTCGGTGTCCCGCTCGGCCAGCACGCGGCGCTGGATCAGCGTGAGCACGATGATGATCAGGAACAGCACGAACGAGATCGCCGCGCCGGAGCCGTAGTCGAAGTCCCGGAAGGCGGTCCGGTACGACAGGTAGGCCGGGGTGAGGGTGGTCTTGGCCGGGTCGCCCTGGCTCATGACGTACACCTGGTCGAAGACCTGCCAGGAGCCGATCAGGCCGAGGGTGAGCACCAGGAAGGTGGTCGGCCTGATCATCGGCAGCGTGACGTGACGGAAGCGCTGCCAGCGGGACGCGCCGTCGAGGGTGCTGGCCTCGTCGAGGGTCACCGGCACGTTCTGCAGCCCGGCCAGGAACATCAACATGAACGTGCCGGAGGTGGACCAGACGACCAGCGTGATGATCGAGGTCATCGCGACGCTCGGGCCGGCCAGCCAGTCCCACCAGCTCAGCCCGAACGGGCCGCCGTCGGTCAGCGCCGTCGGGGGCGTGTCGACGCCGACCGCGCCGAACAGCAGGTGCAGGACGCCCCGGGAGTCGGCGAACCACTCCGGTCCGTCGATCCCGACGAAGCCGAGCAGCGCGTTCACCGCGCCCGAGTTGGCGAACAGGAACAGGAACACCACGCTGATCGCGACCGAGCTGGTGACCGAGGGGAAGTAGAAGGCGCTGCGGAAGAAGCTCTTGCCCTTGAGCATCCGGTTGTTGACGATCAGCGCCAGCCCGAGCGCGAGCACGGTCTGTGCCGGCACCACGATGGCCACGTAGTAGATGGTGTTGCGGATGCTGGTCATGAAGTCGCGGCGGGCCAGCCCGTCCTCGGTGAACAACTGGGTGTAGTTGTGCGCCCCGACGAACGGGACATCGCCGGTGAACGGGCTGCCCTGGCCGTTCCAGTCGGTCAGGCTGACCCAGAGCGCCATCAGGATCGGCAGCAGCAGGAACAGCCCCAGGATGACGATCACCGGCGTGACGAACAGCCAGCCGGCGAGGTTCTCGTTGCCGCGAACGCCACGACGGCGTCGGCGGCGGCTCGCGCCGGGCGCGGTGGCCGCGGCGGTCAGTGTCTCGGTTGCCATCTCCCCTCCCTTCCTCTCTCGGGTCGACGTGCCGGCGGGGGCCCGCTGGTGTGCGGGCCCCCGCCGTCACCTCAGCTGCCGCCGAGCGCGGCCTTGGCGTTCTTGTCGAAGTTCTGCAGCACGGTCTTCGGGTCACCGTTGGCGAGGCCCTGCAGGCCGGTGTCGAGGTCCTTGAGGACGCTGTCCATCTTCGGCGCGTTCACCGGGCCCTGGGCGTATGCGGCGCCGTCGATGAAGACCTTGTCGCCGGGTGAGGCGGCCGTGTACTGGTCGCGCACCGACTGCCGGGACGGCATGACACCGACCGCCTTGGCGAACGTCAACTGCTGCTCGCCGCTGGTCATCGCCTCGACGAACTTGATCGCCTGGTCCTTGTACTTGCTCTTCGCCGCGATGCCCCAGCACTGCGTGAAGGAGAGGGTGCCCTGACCCTTCGGGCCGGCCGGCAGCGCCACCACCTTGTACTTCACGTGCGGGAAGTCGTTCTGCATGGCGCCCTTGATCCAGTTGCCCTCGATCGTCATCACGGCCTTGCCCTTGCCGAACGCCTCACCGGACCAGCCCGAGTCGAGCTGCTTCGGGTACTTGGCCAGGCCGGAGGTGAGCAGGGACTTGACGTACTCCAGGGCGGCCAGGTTCTCCGGGGTGTCGGCGGTCGGCTGCTTGCCGTCCTTGCTCAGCAGCCAGCCACCGTTCTGCACGAGGAAGGCGCCGATCCGGTCCCGGGTGTCGCCGAGCGCCAGGGCGACCTGCCCCTTCGCCTTGATCTTCTGGGCGGTCACGGTGAGCTGGTCCCAGGTGGTCGGCACGTCGGCGTCGGTCAGCCCGGCCTTGGCCCACAGGTCGGTGTTGATCTGCAGGGCCAGGGTGGAGAAGTCCTTGGGAGCGCAGTAGAGCTTGCCGTCGTACGTGAACGTGGTGCGCAGGCTCTCGTAGAAGTCGCTGCTGTTCGAGATCTTGTCGCCGTACGGCTCCAGCGCGCCGACGCTCGCGTAGTCGGCGAAGCGGGCCGCGTCGACGTAGAAGACGTCCGGCGGGGTGCCGCCGGCGAGGGACTGGCCGAGCTGCTGGGTGAGGTCCTGCGCCGGGGTGACCGTCGCGCTGTTGCCGGAGCTGCTGGCCCACTTCGCGGCGGCGTCCTGCACGGCCTTGGTCTCGGCGTCGCCGGAGGAGCCGATGAGGATCTGCAGGTTGGCCGGGCCGCTGGACTGGGCGGCGTCGCCGGAGTCGTCGAAGCCGCTGCCACAGGCCGCGGAGCCGAGCAGCGCGACGGCGGCGAGGCCGGCGACCGCTGCCCGGGTGAGGGTTCTGGGTGCCATGGGTTTCTCCTGGTGAGGGGGTGGGGTTATGCGGTGTGCCGCGGGGCCAGCGAGGGCGCGAGCAGCACAGGGGTGGGTGTCTGGTTGCCGTCGAGGACGCCGGTGAGCAGGTCCACGCAGCGGGCGGCGGCTTCGCCGAGTGGTTGGCTGACGCTGGCCAGGCCGATGGCGGCGGCCACCGGCGTGTCGTCGAAGCCGATCACCGACACCGGCGGGTCGAGGTCGCGGATCGCCTGGAGCGCGCCGAGCGCGAGCGAGTCGCTGGCACAGACCACGGCGGTCGGCCCCTCGGCGGCGAGCAGGTCGCGCATGAGACGTTCCCCCTCGGCGACGCCGTCCTCGGTCTCCCGGTGCAGGCCGGCGGGGTCGACGCCGGCGGCGTGCAGCGTGTCGCGCCAGCCGGCACGTCGGTCGTCGCCGACGCCGGAACCGGTCGGCCAGCCGATGAAGGCGATCCGCCGGTGCCCGGCGTCCAACAGGTGCCGGGTGGCCGCTGCGGTGCCGGCCGCGCCGTCGACGTCGACCCAGGGGTGCGCGTCGAGCGCGTCCCACGGCCGGCCGAACGTCACGAAGGGCACCTCCCGCTCGGCGAGCCAGGCGGTACGCGGGTCGCCGTACTTGGTGCCGACCAGCACGAACGCGTCCAGCTCGTACGTGCCGAGCAGGTCGTCGTAGGTGGCGATCTCCCGCTCGTCGTCGGTGGCGGTGTAGAGCAGCACCCGGTAGCCGGCGGCGTCGGCGGTCTCGGTGAGGCCGTGCAGGAAGCGGTCGAGCACGGAGCCGTTGATGCCGTCGAGGGTGGGTTCGATGCGGGCGGCGATGAGTCGGGACCGGCCGGTGCGCATCTGCCGGGCGGCCTGGTTGGCCCGGTAGCCGAGCGCGGCGATCGCGTCCTCGACCCGCTGCCGGGTCTCCTGGCGCACGATGTGCGGGGCGTTGAGCACGTTGGAGACCGTCTGGCGGCTCACTCGGGCGTGCCGGGCCACCGTCGCGATGGTTACCTTTTCAGGCACTTAATCCCTCTCGCCGTCTTGAACGATCCAATTCGGATAGTGCAGGATTAGATCGTTCAAGTTTCTGGAATGTTTCGCACTTTGCACCGCCCGGGGCGCGTTGTCAAGACATCCGCCCCGCACCCCGATGATCTGGAGCCGCACCGTGACCGACCGCCAGCTGCAACCCCTTCTGCACGAGTTGGTGGGGGTGGTGCTCGCCCCCACCAGCGCGCTGGGGGACGTGACCGGGCAGATCCGCCCGACCGGCGTCCAGGGGGTCTTCCACGCCGACGCCCGCGTGCTCTCCCGGGCCGAGCTGCGCGTGGACGACCAGGAGTTGGAGGGGCTCACCCACGGCGAGGACGGCCCACACGGCGCCCGCTTCGTGGGTCTGGCCCGCTGGCTCGGCGATCCCACGCCCGACCCCACCGTCCGCGTCGACCGCTCCCGCCGGGCCACCCCCAACGGCCTCACCGAGGAGCTGCGGATCGTCTCGACCGCCACGGTCGGCGTACGGGCCACCGTCAGCGTCGACCTCGCCTGCGACCTGGCACCTATCGAGGCCGTCAAATCCGGTGGCGCCGCCGCGCCCCTGGAGGCCAAGACCGGCCAGCCGGGCCTGCTCACCTGGGCCGCCGACGGGATCACCGTCACCGTCACCGCGCCGGACGCCGACGTGCTCGCCACCGGCGAGCGGGCCACCGCACCCCGGCTGACCTGGCCGATCGACCTGCCTCCGCGCGGCGAGACGGTGCTGCGCTGGCAGGTGGCCGTCGCGGACCCCCGCGCCGTGGTGGTCGGCCCGACCGGGGAGCCGGAGTGGGCCCGACCGGAGGTGACCGCCGACGACCGACGGCTCGTCCGTCTCCTCGACCGCAGCCTCGACGACCTGCGCGGGCTACGACTGGCCGAGACCGGCGCTCCCGGGGACGTCTTCCTCGGCGCTGGCGTCCCCTGGTTCCTCACCCTGTTCGGCCGGGACAGCCTCTGGGCCGCCCGGATGATGCTGCCGCTCGGCACCGACCTGGCCGCCGGCACCCTGCGCGTCCTGGCGAGGCGCCAGGGCACCCGCGTCGACCCGGCCACCGGGGAGGCGCCCGGCAAGATCCTGCACGAGCTGCGCCGGCACGAGTTCACGGTGCCCGGCAACGGCCTGCGGCTTCCCCCGGCCTACTACGGCACCGTCGACGCCACCATGCTCTGGATCAACCTGCTGCACGACGCGTGGCGCTGGGGCCTGCCCGCCGAGCAGGTCGCACCGCTGCTGCCGCACCTGGAGGCGGCCCTCGGCTGGCTCGGCGAGCACGCCGACCCGGACGGCGACGGCCTGGTCGAGTACGTCGACACCACCGGGCACGGACTGTCCAACCAGGGCTGGAAGGACTCGGGTGACGCCGTACGCTTCCACGACGGCAGCCTGGCCACCGCGCCGATCGTGCTCGCCGAGGTGCAGGCGTACGCGCACGAGGCGGCGGTGAACGGCGCGGCACTGCTGGACGCCTTCGGCCGCCCCGGCGCAGACCGGTGGCGCGAACACGCCGCCGCCCTGGCCCGCCGGTTCCGGGAGAGCTTCTGGGTCGACGGCCGGTACGGCCCGCAGCCCGCCCTGGCCCTCGACCGGAACAAGCGGCCCGTCGACTCGCTGACCAGCAACATCGGTCACCTGCTCGGCACCGGTCTGCTCGACGCCGACGAGGAGGCGCAGATCGCCCGCCTGCTCACCACGGACACGCTGGCCGGCGGTTTCGGGCTACGGACGATGTCCACCGACGACGCGGGCTTCAGCCCGCTGTCGTACCACTGCGGTTCGATCTGGACCCACGACACCGCGATCGTGCTCGCCGGGCTGGCTCGCGGCGGGCACTCCGAGGCCGCGCTCGGCCTGGCCGAAGGGCTGCTCTCGGCGGCCGAGGCGTTCGACTACCGGATGCCCGAACTGTACGGCGGCGACGACCGGACGCTGCTGCGCCGCCCGGTGCCGTACCCGGCGGCCTGCCGTCCACAGGCGTGGGCCGCGGCGGGCGCGGTTCTGCTGCTCCAGGCTGCGACCGGCCTCTACCCGGACGTGCCCGGCGGCACGGTCCGGCTGACCCCGCTGGCCGGCCCCAACTTCGGCGCGCTGCACGCCACCAACCTCCGGGTAGCCGCCACCCCGGTGAGTGTCACGGTCAACCACACCGGCGAAGCCACCGTAACCGGCCTACCCACCGCCCTGACCCCAACCGTCCCCACCCAACGCAACCCGAAAACCCCAACCCGCTCCCGCTGACCCCCTCCCAGCCCGTCGATCATGGAGTTGTGGTGGGCGAAAGCTCCGTACCTGCCCCGTATGTAGGGCACCACAACTCCATGATCGACGCCGACGGAGAGGCGAGACGAGGCCCGCCGCCCAGCCCGCCGCGATCTTGCAGTTTGTGTTGCCGAGATGGGCGGGAATACCGCCTTTGTCGCCACCGGGACTGCAAGATCGCGGGAGGGGGGCCGCGCTGGCGGGGACGGGCTCGGGTTAGGCGAGGAGGGGGTCCAGGCCGATGGTCAGGCCGGGGCGGGTACGGACGGCGCGGACGGCCAGGATCACGCCGGGCATGAAGGACACCCGGTCGTACGAGTCGTGTCGGATCGTCAGCGTCTCGCCGGTGCCGCCGAACAGCACCTCCTGGTGGGCGACCAGACCGGTGGCGCGTACCGCGTGCACGCGTACCCCGTCGATGTCGGCGCCCCGCGCGCCCGGCACCTCGTCCTTCGTCGCGTCCGGAACCGGGCCGAGGCCGGCCTCGGCCCGGGCCTGGGCGATCTGCCGGGCGGTGTGCGTGGCGGTGCCGCTCGGTGCGTCCAACTTGCCGGGGTGGTGCAGCTCGATGATCTCGACGGACTCGAAGTGCCGGGCGGCCCGCGCGGCGAACTGCATCATCAGCACCGCGCCGATACCGAAGTTCGGGGCGATGACCACGCCCACCTCCGGCTTGTCGGCCAGCCAGCCGCGCACCTGCTCCAACCGCTGTTCCGTGAAGCCGGTGGTGCCCACGACCGCATGGATGCCCTGCGCGATGCACCACTGGAGGTTGTCCATGACGACGTCTGGCGTGGTGAAGTCGACGACCACCTGGGCGGCGGACGCGGCTTCGAGACCATCGCCCTGGTCGATCGCGGCGGCCAGTTCGAGATCGTCAGCGGCGTCGACGGCCTTGCAGACCTCGACACCCATCCGACCACGGGCACCGAACACGCCGACCCGGGTCTTCCCCTGCTCGTCAGTCACGGGCACAACCTATCCCAATCGGGACGGCACTCTCGGCCTCAGGGACACGACTCCTTCCGGGGCAGGCCGGACGCGTACTGCCGCCACTCATCATCGGACAACGCGGCGGGCGGCCACTCGCACAGCTCCCGGTAGACCCGGTCCGGGTCCAGATCCCACAGGGTCACCCCGCCCTCTGGGCTGAAGAGACCCGGTGGTGCGGTCGTCGGCACGTGGCTTAGCACCGTGCGACCATCTGGGGCGAACTCACCGAACTCACCGGGCATGGCGGCGAACCGGGTGAAGAAACCCTCGCCGTCCCGCCGCCAGAGCTCAAAAGCGCTGCCCCGGGATCCGGAGGTTGAGGCGCTGACCAGCGTCGCACCGTCCGGGCTGACGGTCAGCTCACGCAGACCGACGTCGCTGGTGAGGGCCGCACCGACGATCGGACGGTCAAGATCGGTGATGTCCCAGACCTTGAGCGATGCGCTTTCGTCATCAACGACCAGGGTGCGGGGATCGATGACAACGGGGACGCCGAAGCGAACCATCTTGATGGTGCCCTCCCGGCGACGGGGATGGTACGGGTCGCCGAGATCCCACAGCCGGCTCAGGAATCCGTCATGAATGTCGTTGATCAACAAAATCTTCCTGGTGCGCTCGTAGGACAAATTGTCCGAGCGGGGGGTGCTGGTCAGCGCCCCGGCCCGCATCGGATGTGTCCTCTCACTGACGTCCCACAGCTGAATCTGGGTGGCGTCCCAAACCGCCAGCACACCGTCGTCGAGGAACTGCAGATGCCCGGCCGCTTCGGCGTTGTCGAACCTGGCGACCTCGGTTGGTGCTCGCGGGTCACGCACGTCCAGCAACCGAATGGTCCGCGCGTCGGTGGAACCCATCGCGAGGTGATGGCCGTCCGGGCTGGCCGCCAGCCTCAGCTCAACTCCGACGCGGGGATCCAGCGGCAGATCCGCCGCAGGCACCGGTTGATGAGGATTGGCAAGGTCCCACAGCCGGAGGCTGCCGAGATCCCAGTTCAAGCTGATGATCGTGCGATCGTCGGGCAGGAATCGGGCGGCTCCCCAACCCTTCGGCAGTCGCGCGATCAGCACGGGCGGTCGAACGCCGACGTCCCAGATTCGGGCGCCCGACGAGTCCGGTAGACGCGGGACGCCGTCGGCGTTGGTGACCAGGTACCGACCGCCGAATCCGAACGCCTCGCCCGGCACCTGCACAAGAGGTGGGCTGAGGTCCGCCGCCAGCACCGGCGCGGTGGGTGCCCAGACCCGGATCGCACCACTCGCGGTGCCGTTGGCGAGGCCACGCCCGTCCGGGCGGAAGGCCACCGACGTGCCGGAGATGACACCTGGCAAAGCCGCCCAGTGGCTGACAGAGCTAGCCCCACTATCGACCTGCCACAGGTCCACCGCACCAGTGATGTTGGACGTGGCGAACACGGCGCCGTCGGGGCGGAATGAGATTGAGCTGATCCCGCCTTCGCTCGACGGGTTCGCAGAAGTCTGGTCCTCCAACGGGTGGGGACGCCGACGATCGGCCACATCCCAGACCTGCAGGCTATCTAGGGCACCCCCGGCGACCAGCTCGGTGCCCTGTGGGCTGAAGGCGACCGCGAAGGCCGAGACAACACGCAGCTCGACGAGCTGGGTCAACCGCCGGGGCTCCCCGACGTCCCAGAGCGTCACCTTCCCGTAGCCGAGCTTGAAATCGTGGAGCCGATGGGCGACTGCCAGGGTCCGACTGTCCGGGCTGAACGCCACCGAGGGCAGTTGGTTCCCAGCGAACGTGCGGCTGCTGATCACCGTCGGCCTGGTGGGATCCCGAATGTCCCAGAGCCGGAGGGTTCCGTTGTCACCACCGGTTGCCACCGTGCGGCCGTCCGGGGCTACGGCCAGTCCTTCCGTATCAAGACCGGGGTGTCGCACTGTGGCCATCTCCGCCGGATGTCCCGGGTCGGCGATGTCCCACAGGTTCAAGGTCTCCGCTGAACCGCCCACCACGATCTTGCCGTCAGGGGTCAGACCGGTTGCGGTGTTCGTCAGGCGCGGAATGACGGCACGCGGCGCGGGGTGCTCGGGATCCGAGACGTCCCAGAGCCGGGTGCTCCGGTCGGCGGCCGAGCTCACCAGGGTGCGACCGTCGGGTGTGTAGGCCAAGTCGAGGACGGGCTCCTCGTGGCCGGTCAGCAGCATCGCACGCGGTTCGGCGTAGGAGGCGTACAACGCCTGCCGGGCCTCCGGCGTAGCAGCGGTGCGGTAGGCGCTGAGGCTGAGGGCGAGCGCCACCTCCGGCCGGCTCGACCGCAGCGCGTTGGCCTGCGCGGCCAGGCGGCGGGAGGCGATCTGCGCGTCCAACCGCTCTGCCCGGGCTCGCTGCTGCGCCGCCACGACCGCACCCGAACCCAACAGCAGTGCCAGGACCGCGATCACCGCTACTCCCGCGCGCCGCATCCGCCGCAGGCGCAGGCTTCGGGCCAGGAAGGACCGCTCCACCGGGCTCAACCGGTCGACCTCGTCCTCGGGAAGGGACTTGCGGGCAACCGTCAGTCGCGCCCCGGACATCAGGTCACCGCGGTCCCGTCCACCGGTCTGCCACGCCTGCGCGGCGTCGGAGAGCTGCTGCCGGGCCACCAACCGGGCCCGATCATCGTTGACCCAGGAGCGCAGTCGGGGCCAGGCGTGCAGGAGCGTCTCGTGGCTGACCCGAACCACGCCGTCCGGGTCGATGCCGACCAACCGGCGAGCGGCGAGCCGCTCCAGCACCACCGGGCCGGCGGCACCCAGCCCGTGCAGCAGTTCGGTACGCGGCACCGGCCGGGCCGTGTCCGTACCGCTCTCCCCCACCCGGGTCAGCCGCACCAGCAGCTTGCGGGCGGCGGCCTGCTCCGGCGCGTCAAGTCCGTCGTACGTGTCCTCGGCGGTCTTGGCGATCGCCCCGTTGAGCCCGCCGCTGTCCCGGTAGCCGGCGACGCTCAACCGGTTGCCGGTGCGTCGCCGCCACGTTTCCCAGAGCACGTGGGACAGCAACGGCAGCGCGCCCGGCTCCGGCCCACGGGGCCGACCGGCGCCCAGCTCGTGCAGCACCAACTCGGCCAGGCCGTCGCCGATCTCCAGACCGGCCTGGACGGCCGGGCCGTCGATCGCCCGGCGCAGCTCGGTGCCGGTCAACGGCCCGACCACCACCCGCGGACCGGCCAGCAATCCGGCGAAAGCCGGATCCTCGCTGGCGACACCGTAGAAGTCGGCCCGCAGGGCGGCCACCACGACGGCGTACGGGGCGCCGCCGGCGCGTGGCGCGGTCAATGCCGCGAGGCAGCCGGCGAAGGCTACCCGGGCCTCGTCGCCGACGTCGAGGGTGAACAACTCCTCCAACTGGTCGACGAGGAGCAGCACCGTCCGGCCCGGCGCGGTGGCCTCGACCAGCTCGGCGGCGGCAGCCGGCCGCTCCGCCAACCGGCCCGCCGCGTCCGGGTGGTCGTCGCCGAGGACCCGGGCAAGCGCCGCGAGCGGCTCGCCGCCCGGCGTCAGACCCGGCAGGATCACCAGCCAGACCGGCGGCTCAGCGTCGTCGGTGGTCAATCCGTCCCGTCGTACGCGGGCCAGCAGACCGGCGTGCAGGAGTGACGTCTTGCCACTGCCCGACGGCCCGAGCACCAGCAGCGTGCCCGGGTCGGCCAGCCGCCGGGCCGCCGCATCGACAAGCGCGGCAATCGCCGACTCCCGCCCGAAGAACACGTCCGCGTCCTTCTCCCGGAACGGGTCCAGGCTCCGGTAGGGACTCGGCCCGCTGGACTGGGCGACGGGAACGCCCTCGGGGTCGGTGACCGGGCGGTACGCCGGATTGTCGGCGAGGACGAGCCGACCGGAATGCCCGGCCTCCTGACGCCGGGGCAGCGGTGCGTCCCGCGCCCGTAGCACGTCGAAGAGATGGTGGTACGCGTCGTCGAGGGTCAACTGCGGCCCGGCCGACGGGTCGCCCTGGTCGAGGAACCCGATCAGGGCACCGGTGAAGGCGGTGTGCTCGCGTTCCGGGTCGGCCGAGGCGAGTTGCTCGGCGGAACTCAGCAGGTAGGCACCGTGCACCGGGGGGAGCCCGACGAGCGGGTCCGCGACCGGCGGGGCCAGGTGGGCCCGCCCGGAGAAGCAGCAGTCCAGCACGACGACCACCGACGGCGCCCGGCACGCCGTCAGTGCCTCGCGCAGGTCCGAGACCGGGTACGCCTGATGCGCGGCCAGGCCGGGGGTGAGCCGTTCGGTGCCGCTGGCCGCCAGATACAACTCGCCGCCGGGCCCGCGCAGACCGTGGCCGATGAAGTAGATCAGCAGCACGGTGGTGGCCTGCTGCGCGGCCGCAGTGACCTCCCGGGCGATGGTGACCGCGTCCGGTGGGTCGTGAACCGCGCGTAGTTGCCCCGCCGGCACCCCGCACCGGCTGCTGAAGCGCTCGACCAGCGCGGTGAAGGTACGGCCCACCACCGGCACCGAGGGCAGCCCCTCGCCGTGGTGGGTTTCGGTGCCGATCACCAGGACCTGTACGCCCCGGCCGCTGAGGTTACCCATTTGTGACGGGCGGCTCCTCGGTGCCAGCCCGGTTGGATTCGAGTGCGACCGTATCGGTCGTCAATGCGGCGACCAGGTCGACCAGGTGGGCGCGCACCTGGGCGTCGGTCAGTTCGCGGACCCGATCCGCTTCGAGCTTCACCCGCCGACCGTCGGGCAGCTCGACCTCGACACGCACGGCACCGCCGCGATGCCGAATCCAGGAGATCAGCGCGGTGGCCAGGGCCGTCGCCACACTTCCCGGGGCCAGCGCCAACAGGAGCGAATCGAGCACCGGACCCAGCGCACCGGGCGGCGGCGGTGACTCGAGCCCGGTGACCCGGCCGCGAAGTTCGCCATCGTCGACGAGCCATTCCTGAAGTGACTCCAGGGCGGCCAGGTGGTCCTCACCAGACACCAGGATTCGTACGTCCACACTGGCCCCCGCAGCTCGCCTCGACGCCACGCAGCCTATCGAAGGCGAGCAGGAACGTCGATGAGTCGACCTCGGGGGCGCCCGTCGAGCCCGGTCAGCCGGAGAAGTCGCCCTCGCCGAACGGACCGACGACGGCCAGCGACATCGGTCGGCTCAGCAGTTCGGCGGCGAGGGTGTTCACGTCCTCGACGGTGACCTCGTCGACCCGGCGGAGCAGCTCGTCCACCGGCATCAGGTCGCCGTAGAGCAGCTCGCCCTTGGCCAGTCGACTCATCCGCGAGCCGGTGTCCTCCAGGCCGAGCACGAACGAGCCCTTGCTCATCCCCTTGCCCCGGGCCACCTCGGCCTCGGTCAACCCGTCGGCGGCCACCCGGGCCAGCTCGGCACGGGTCAGGGCCAGCACCTCATCCACCTTGCCCGGCGCGCAGCCGGCGTAGACGGCGAACAGGCCGCTGTCGGCGTACTGACTGGCATAGGAGTAGACCGAGTACGCCAGGCCGCGCTGCTCGCGGATCTCCTGGAAGAGGCGGCTGGACATGCCGCCGCCCAGGACGTTGTTGAGCACCCCGAGGGCGAAGCGCCGGTCGTCGGTGCGGTCGATGCCCGGGCAGCCGAGCAGGACGTGTGCCTGCTCGGTCTCCTTCGGCTCGACCAGGGTGGCGGCCGGCTTGGTGCGTACCGCCGGGGTGGCCGCGCGGTGTGCGGCCGGCGCGGCCGGGTCGCTGTCCAGCGGCGTGCCGCGCACGGCCTGGCGGACCAGCTTGATCACGGCGGCGTGGTCGAGGTTGCCGGCGGCCGCGATGACAATCTGCGGGGCCGTGTAGCGGCCCCGGTAGAAGCTCTGGATCTGCTTGCGGGTCATCGGCGTGACGGTCTCCTCGGTGCCGGAGATCAGTCGGCCCAGCGGGTGGTCACCGTAGACAGCTCGGGCGAAGAGGTCGTGCACCTCGTCACCGGGCTCGTCGTCGTGCATGGCGATCTCCTCGAGGATCACGCCACGTTCGGTCTCCACGTCGGCCGGCTCCAGCAGGGAGTCGGCGACCAGGTCGCACATCACGTCGATCGCCAGCGGCAGGTCCTCGTCCAGCACGCGGGCGTAGTAGCAGGTGTATTCCTTCGTGGTGAAGGCGTTCGTCTCACCACCGACGGCCTCGATCTGCGAGGAGATCTCCAGCGCGGTCCGCTTGTGGGTGCCCTTGAAGAGCAGGTGCTCCAGGAAGTGCGCGGCGCCGGCCTGCGGACGGGTCTCGTCCCGCGACCCCACCGCGACCCAGATGCCGAAGGAGACGCTGCGCATCGTCGGGATCGCCTCGGTAAGCACGCGCAGGCCGCTGGGCAGCACGGTACGTCGTACCGTGCCGCCCAGCGGATCGTCGCTCAGCGTCCGGGTGACCGCGCGGGCGGAGCCGCCGGAGCGGCCCGTCGTGGTGTCCCGAGACGGGGCCACCCCCCGTCGATCCGGTGGAAACGGCGCACTGAAGGCCCGACTCACGTGGTGCTCCCGGTTCGACGAGGGGTGGGTGTTACAGGTGCTGGTGGTCAGCTGTGCCGGGTCCGGCGACGCGGACGCTCGCCGCCGTCGCCACCACCCTCGCCGCCGCCGTTGCCGCCCTCGCCGCCGCGCTCCGGGCCACGCCCGCCCCGGTCGCCGCCACGCTCGCGGTCACCCCGGTCACGCGGACCCCGGTCGCCCCGGTCGCGGCCGGCCGGACGGTCGCCACCGGCGGCCTCACCGGCTGCCGGCGCCTCGGCGCCCTCCGGGCGGACCTTGTCCAGGTAGATCTTGCCGCGCGCGTCGATGTCCGCGATCTCGACCTCGACCCGGTCGCCCACGTTGAGGAAGTCCTCGACGCGCTCGACCCGCTTGCCGTCACCCACCTTGGAGATGTGCAGCAGGCCGTCACGGCCCGGCAGCAGCGAGATGAACGCACCGAACGCGGCGGTCTTGACCACCGTGCCGAGGAACCGCTCGCCCTGCTTCGGCAGCGTCGGGTTGGCGATCCCGTTGATCCGGTCGACGGCCGCCTGGGCCGACGGGCCGTTGGTGGCGCCGACGTAGATCGTGCCGTCGTCCTCGATGGAGATCTCGGCGCCGGTCTCGTCCTGGATCGCGTTGATGGTCTGACCCTTCGGGCCGATCACCATGCCGATCTTGTCCACCGGGATCTTGACCGTGGTGACCCGCGGCGCGTAGTCGGACATCTCGGCCGGAGCCTCGATCGCCGCCTTCATGACACCCAGGATGATCTGCCGGGCCTCGTTGGCCTGCTGAAGCGCGGCGGCCAGCACGTCCGACGGGATGCCGTTGAGCTTGGTGTCGAGCTGCAGCGCGGTGACGAACTCCGGGGTGCCGGCGACCTTGAAGTCCATGTCACCGAACGCGTCCTCGGCACCGAGGATGTCGGTCAGCGTCACGTACTGGGTCTTGCCGTCCACCTCGTCGGAGATGAGCCCCATCGCGATGCCGGCGACCGGCGCCTTCAGCGGGACACCCGCGGAGAGCAGGCCCAGCGTCGACGCGCAGACCGAGCCCATCGAGGTGGAGCCGTTGGAGCCGAGCGCCTCGGAGACCTGCCGGATGGCGTACGGGAACTCCTCGCGCGACGGCAGCACCGGGATCAGCGCGCGCTCGGCGAGCGCCCCGTGGCCGATCTCGCGCCGCTTCGGCGAGCCGACCCGGCCGGTCTCACCGGTCGAGTACGGCGGGAAGTTGTAGTTGTGCATGTAGCGCTTGCGGTTCTCCGGGGACAGCGTGTCCACCATCTGCTCCATGCGGAGCATGTTCAGCGTGGTGACGCCCAGGATCTGGGTCTCGCCGCGCTCGAACAGCGCCGAACCGTGCACCCGGGGCAGCACGCCGACCTCGGCGGTCAGCGCCCGGATGTCGCGCGGGCCACGCCCGTCCATGCGGACCTGCTCGCGCAGCACGCGGTTGCGCACCTCGGACTTGGTGAGCGACCGGAAGGCAGCGGACAGCTCCTTCTCCCGACCCTCGAACCGAGCGCCCAGCTCCTCGGCGACCCGGGCCTTAACCCGGTCCAGGGCCTCCTCGCGGTCGGCCTTGCCGGCGATGGTGATCGCCTCGGCGACCTCGGCGCGGGCCACGTCGGCCACCGCGTCGAACACGTCGTCCTGGTAGTCCAGGAAAACCGGGAACTCGGCGACCGGCTTGGCGGCGACCTCGGCCAGCTCGGCCTGCGCCCGGCACAGCTCGCGGATGGCCGGCTTGGCGGCCTCCAGGCCGCTGGCGACGACCTCCTCGGTCGGCGCGGTGGCGCCGCCGGCGATCAGGGTCACGGCGTTCGGGGTGGCCTCGGCCTCGACCATCATGATCGCGACGTCGCCGTCTTCGAGGGTGCGGCCGGCCACAACCATGTCAAAGGTGGCGCGAGCCAGCTCCTCCAGGGTCGGGAAGGCGACCCACTGGCCGTCGATGTGGGCGACGCGGGTCGCGCCGATCGGGCCCGAGAACGGCAGACCGGAGAGCTTGGTCGACATCGAGGCGGCGTTGATCGCCACGACGTCGTACGGGTGCTGCGGGTCGAGCGCGAGGATGGTCTCGACGACCTGGACCTCGTTGCGCAGGCCCTTGACGAACGACGGGCGCAGCGGCCGGTCGATCAGGCGGCAGGTGAGGATGGCGTCCTCGCTGGGCCGGCCCTCGCGGCGGAAGAACGAGCCGGGGATGCGGCCCGCGGCGTACATCCGCTCCTCGACGTCGACGGTCAGCGGGAAGAAGTCGAACTGCTCCTTCGGCTGCTTGCCGGCGGTGGTGGCGGAGAGGACGACCGTCTCGCCCAGCTGGGCGATGACGGAACCGGCGGCCTGGCGAGCCAGTCGACCGGTGGAGAAGGTGATCTCGCGGGTGCCGAAGGACCCGTTGTCGATCACAGCGGTGCGGGATTCGGTGCCGAGTTTGGTCTCGGTCATGTGCTGTCGTGCTCCTTCGCGTCGTGGGCCCACGACGTCGGGGAGCTGCTCAGCCGGCCGGTCTTCGATCGAAGCGCCCGGGTGGCCGGCGTGCTGCCGGGTTCCCGGGGGCCACTACCGGAGACCGGTACGCTGACCGGCTCCCTCGCGGGTGGTCGCGCGGCCCGTTTTCTTTCAGGTGGGACGCGGGTCGGGGGAGCCGCCGTACGGCCGCTCCCCCGTCACGTCACCGGCGCAGACCGAGCCGCTCGATGAGCGTCCGGTAGCGGGCGATGTCCTTCTTCTGGACGTAGTTGAGCAGCCGACGGCGACGGCCGACCAGCAGCAGCAGCCCTCGGCGGCTGTGGTGGTCGTGCTTGTGCACCTTCAGGTGCTCGGTCAGCTCAGCGATCCGCTTGGTGAGGACCGCTACCTGCACCTCCGGCGAACCGGTGTCGCCCTCGGCGGTCGCGTACTCCGCGCGGATGCTGGCCTTGGCTTCCTGGTCGAGCGCCATGTTCTCCCTGTTTCAGTGGGTTGATCAAGTAGGTGTCCGTCGTCCCGACGAGACCGGGAACGGACCGGTTCCTCGCACCCGCGGCGTCGAGCAGGCACGCGAGGCCCCACGCCGGTCACCCGACGTCTCCGCAAGACTACCAGCACCCGCCGGTAACACCCGGCCAAGGGCCCGCGTGGCCCCCCGGATGATCAGCCCAGCGCGCGCCGGGTGCGCTCGACGTCCTCTTCGATCTGGGCGATCAGCGGCTCGATCGAGTCGTACCGGACCTGACCGCGCAGGTGCGTCACGAAGTCCAGCGCCAGTCGCTCGCCGTACAGATCGCCGGAGAAGTCCAGCGCGTACGCCTCGACCCGCCGCTCCCGGCCGGAGAAGGTCGGGTTGGTGCCCACCGAGACTGCGGCCATCAGCGGCTCGGGCTGGCCCCGGCGGATCATGCGGGCCGCGTACACCCCGTCGGCGGGCACCGACGCGTACCGGTGGCAGAGCAGGTTCGCGGTGGGGAAGCCCAGCACCCGGCCGCGCTGGTCACCACGGACCACCACGCCCTCCACCCGGTGCGCGCGACCCAGCGCGTCCGCCGCGGCGCCCACGTCGCCCGCGTCGACGCAGGAGCGGATGTACGTGGAGGAGAAGACCGTGCCAGCCGCGGCGATCAGCGGGCTGCCCTCCACCCCGAAGCCGAAGGTCTGGCCCAGCCGCTCCAGCAGCGCCACGTCGCCGGCCGCGCGGTGCCCGAAGCGGAAGTTGTCGCCGACCACCACCAGCGCCGCGTGCAGGTGCTCGACCAGGATGTCGTGCACGAACTGCTCGGGCGTCAGCCGCGAGAACTCGGGAGTGAACGGCACCACACAGAGCACGTCCACGCCGAGGGCCTCGATCAACTCGGCCTTGCGGCTCGGCTCGGTGAGGATCGCGGGGTGTGAGCCGGGGCGGACCACCTCGGCGGGGTGCGGATCGAACGTGACCACCACGGACTGCACGCCCAACTCCCGGGCGCGGGCCACGGCGTGTCCGATGGTCGCCTGGTGCCCCTTGTGCACGCCGTCGAAGACGCCGATGGTGACGACCGAGCGCCCCCATCCTCCGGGCGCCGCGTCGTACCCCCGCCACCGCTGCATGCCAATCCTCCCCTGCTGTCCCGCCCGTCGGCGGGTCGACTGCGCCGGCCGGGAGCCGGCGGACCTGCGTCCCGCCGTCAGGCCGGGGCGAGCACGATCTCCGCGCGGGCTCGGCCGTCCCGCTCGCTGACGATAGCGATCAGACCTCCGGTGGGGCCGAAGACGGCGTACGGCCCGGCGATGCCGGCCGGGTCCAGCGGCCCGCCGTGGCCGAGCACCTTCGCCTCGTCGGGGGTCGCGTCACGGCGGGGGAAGAACCGGTCGGCCGCCGCGTCGAGCGGCAGGTTCACCACCTCCGGGGCGCGCTCCTCGAGCTGTTCGAGGGTGGCCGCCTCGGCGAGGGCGAAGCCACCCACCGCGGTCCGGCGCAGCGCGGTGAGGTGCCCGCCGACACCGAGGGCCAGGCCCGCGTCCCGGGCGATGGCCCGGATGTACGTGCCCGAGGAGCAGGTCACGTCGATGTCCACGTCCACCACGTCCGGCTCGCCGCGGCGGATCGCCAGCACCTCCAGCCGGGAGATGGTCACCCGACGCGCGGGCAGGTCGACGCTCTCACCGTCGCGTACCCGCTGGTACGCCCGCTGCCCGTCGATCTTGATGGCGCTGACGGCGCTCGGCACCTGGTCGACCTCGCCGCTCAGCGCGGTCAGCGCGGCGTGGACGGCCTCGTCGGTGACGTGACCGGCCGGGGTCGTGGCGATCACGTCGCCCTCGGCGTCGTCGGTGACGGTGGCCTGGCCCAACCGGATGGTGCCGGTGTAGCTCTTGCCCGCACCGATCACGTAGGTCAGCAGTCGGGTGGCACGGCCGACGCCGATCACCAGTACGCCGGTGGCCATCGGGTCGAGGGTGCCCCCGTGCCCCACCCGCCGGGTCTTCGCCAGTCGGCGGATCCGCGCCACCACGTCGTGCGACGTCATGCCGCCGGGCTTGTCGACGACGATCAGACCATCGGTGCTCACGTCGGCCAAGCCTGCCAGACGACCCGGACCGCGCGCTGCGTGGGCACGCCCGCCGTGACCAGAGCCCCCGCTTGCGCATCGCTGGTTCGGCCGGTTTGTCCCACGGGTCCGCCAACGACCTCCCGAAGATGCGAAGATCATCCGCCCGCTCCCGTAGACGAGGACCAGGACTCCGATGACCCCCGACCACCGTCCGGCCCACGAGCACCGCGCTCGGGTCGATCTGCCGCAGTGGATGCGGCATCCGACACCGAAGCGGCGGACCCCGGCCCGCTACATCGACGATCTGATCGAACGTTCGGCGGCGCTCCGGACGGCCCGCCGCGCGATGTGGCGCCGACGCGACCGGGCTCGGTGGAGCGAGACGCATCCTCACCTCGTCGCCGTGCTGTCCTTCATCACGGCTGGCGTCCTCGGCACCGCCCTGGTGACGGGCGCCTACTATCTCCTCGCGCTGGCCACCAGCGGCGATTACTGACGGGAAGAACCATGACGCAGGCTGCGCCGAACGGGCCCACACCCCCGGGCCCGACCGATCCGCCCTCGCCGCCGGCCGCGGTCGCGGAGGTCAACCCGGTGGCGCTCCCGGAGTGGATGAACTCGGCGCAGACCGAGCACCAGCCCGCCGGCTGGGAACGGGTCCGCTTCTTCTCCGCCCGGCACAACGGCGCGCTGATGCTGGGACTTGGACTCCTGCTGGCCCTGGCGATGGTCGGCGGCGGCCTGGTGATCGTCGACCGGCTGGCCGATGGCGTCCGCACGTCCACCTCGGCGACTCCCACCCCGCCGGTGAGCAGAGTGGGCGAACCGCGGGACCTGTTCGCCGGCTCACCGGCGGCCTCCTTCGCCCCCGGTGAACAGGCCGTGCGGATGCCGGCGGCGAAGGCCACCGGGCCCTTCACCGAGGCCCAGGTAGGTGCGGCGTTGGAGACGGTGCGTAAGGCGTTGATCGAGAGCCGACTGGACGTGTCCATGCTCTCGGGCGACCCGGAGCCGTTCCTCCGGCTGCTCGCCCCGGACCTTCGTGAGCAGCTCAGGTCGGACTTCACCGGCAACGCCTTCCTGCGGTACGCGACCCGGATGGCGTCGCCCTCGGACTGGGAGCTCGGTATCCGAGCCGACGGACGGGTCAGCTACCGGGCCACCACGGAGAACGGCACCCGGATGCTGGAGGTCTCCACGGAGTTCGTGTGGGCGTACCCCTTCGACGTGGACCTTCGGGCGCCGGCCGACGCCAGTGTGGTGGCGCTGCGTGACCGTGTGGTGTGGAAGGTGCCGCACCCGGAGGACGTGCCGGCTTCCGCTCGTGGCCTGTGGATCGTCTCAGCGGAGGCGGTGACCTGGAACGCGGACTGCGGCAAGCTCCGGGACGGCTGGGTGCAGGAGCAGTTCTGGATGGCCGACACGCACGGGGATCGGATACCCGCGGGCGACCCGGGCACGATCTTCGATCTCGACGCGCCCCCGCCGACCACCGTCCGCTGCTGACCGGCGAGCGGGTCAGCGAACCGCCCCGACCACCGCCCAGCCGCCGGAGCGCACCCGCAGCAACAGGGCGACGAGTCGGATCACCACGAACAGGGTGAGTCCCGCCCAGATGCCACCGAGTCCCAGGTTGAGCACGTACGCCAGCCAGATGGCCGGGAGGAAGCCGCCGAGCGCCGCCACGATGGTGAGATTGCGCAGGTAACGGACGTCACCGGCGCCGATCAACACACCGTCGAGCGCGAACACGACGCCAGCCAGCGGCAGCATGGCGACGAACCAGGGCCAGGCGAGCATCGCCTGCTCCCGTACCTGAGCGTCGGAGCTGAACCAGGACGGCACGACGCCCGCGCCGGCGGCGATGACCACGGCGAAGGCGACGCCGCAGACGCCGCCGAGCAGGCCGATCCGGCGGGCCAGCGCCCGCGCGCCCGCCGCGTCGCCCGACCCGAGCGCGGCGCCGACCAGGGACTGCGCGGCGATGGCGAGCGCGTCGAGCACCAGCGCCGTGAAGAACCACAGTTGCAGGGCGATCTGGTGGGCGCCGACGGCGGCGGCGCCGAAGCGGGCGGCGACCGCCGTCGCGGAGAGGAAGCTGGCCTGGAACGCCACGCCCCGGATCAGCAGGTCCCGGCTGAGCACCAACTGGTCGCGGATCAGTCGCGGCCGGGGCCGCAGCGACACCCGCTCGGCGACCAGCGCCCCGGCGAAGAGCACGCCGGAGAGGGTCTGCGCGACCGCGTTGGCGACCGCCGAGCCGGTCAGGCCCAGGCCGGCGGGGTAGACCAGCAGCGGGCAGAGCAGGGCGGAGACCAGGTTGGGGCCGAGCACGAAGTACAGCGGACGGCGGGTGTCCTGCACGCCGCGCAGCCAGCCGTTGCCGGCTGCGGCGAGCAACAGGCCAGGGGCGCCGAGCGCCGCGACGCGCAGCCACGCAGCGGCCGCGCCGGCCACGTCGCCACCACCTCCGGCGAGGGTACGCGCCAACGCGCCCCCGCCGATCTGCATGCCGATCGCGACCAGCAGTCCGACGCCGAGCGCCAGCCAGGACGACTGCACTCCCTCGGCCACCGCCGCCGCCCGGTCGCCGGCGCCGAAGCGACGGGCCGAACGCCCCGTGGTGCCGTACGCGACGACCGTTCCAAGCCAGGCGGTGAGCGTCATCACCGTGCCGCCGACGGCGAGCGCGGCGAGCGGTACGCGACCGAGGTGCCCGACGACGGCCGTGTCGACGAGCACGTAGAGCGGCTCGGCGGCGAGCACCACGAGCGCCGGCAGGGCGAGACTCGCGATCCGACGTGGCGAGGCGGATCGGTCGACGGTGGCGGTCTGGCTCATCGCCGACGATCCTGGCACGATCGCGGTAAGGATCGCAATCCCGCAGACCACTTACGTGCGCCAGCGGTGGCACTCAGGCGGACAGTGCCGGTGCGCTCGGGCCCATGGTCGCAGCGGTGGCGCTCGGGCGCACAGTGCCCGGGGCGCTCGGGCGCACAGTGCCCGGGGCGCTCGGGCGCACAGTGCCCGGGGCGCTCGGGCGCTGCCGTGCCCGCAGTCCGGGGCGCGGCCGCTGGTCAGAGACTTTGGAGCTGATGCCGCAGACGAGTCAGGCCGTGATGCCGCAGACGATTCAGCTCCAAAGGCGCGCCAGACCGCGTCCGACCGCGCCGACCGTCCCGACCGTCCCGACCGCGCCGACCGTCCCGACCGCGCCGACCGCGCCGACCGCGCCGACCGGAGAGATCACCACCGGGCGGGTCGACTTACTGACGGGTGTCCATCGACGTCTGCAGCGCGCGGCGGGCCTGCTCGCGGGCGTCGTCCGTGGTCTCGGGCTTGGGCTTGTTCGGCATGGTGGCGCTCCTTCCAGGGTGCGAGCCACCGACACGCGGCGGCCCTCACGGGCGGTCGTGCTGAGCGCCCCACGGCGGTCCGGGGTTACCGGAGCAGCCGACTGGGCAGCGAGAGCCCGGGTCGGTCCGACCCTGGAGGGAGGCGGCGCGAGGTGTGGCACCACCACCCACGACCTGCACCACACTGTGGTGCCGGCCACTTCCCAAGTTATCGTTCAGGTCCATATGCTGCCCACGGTTCCCGCCATTTGGACCATCGGCAGCCCGGCTCACCGGGCCAGGAAGTGCCAGCCCAGCCACCACCAGAAGCCGAACAGACCGATCCTGCCCACCGGTACCGGGCCGACCTCGTAGCGCATCACGTACGCGCACATGTCGCTCATCGTGGGGATCCGGGAGCCCTCCCGGCGGGCCAGCACCTCGATGACGGCGAAGAGGACGAGCGCGGCCAGGAAGCCGCCGATCGCGAGGGCCCGCATCATCGCCGCACCAATCCCCAGAACGCGGCCAACCAGGCGAACCACGCCACCGACCGAGTCAGATGATCTTCCAGTAGGGGGTCGGCGAGCCGGGAGAAGGTGGGAAAATCGTCCCCCACGGCGAGCACGAAGGTGGCGCCCTCGAAGACACCGAAGATCACGACCGGCAGGGCCCACCACGCCGCTCCCGCGCCCAGCCGGGGCGGCGCCGGACGCCGGGGCACCCGGTTGCTCAGACCGAGCCAGATCAACACCCCGCCGGTGCCGAGCGTGTAGAGATTCGCCTCGGTGGAGAACGACGCGAACCGGCCCCCGACGAGGGACAGGCAGAGGAGAACCGGAACGGAGACGGCGGGCCGGTCCCAGGCTCGGGGGGCCTCCACGGTGAGATCGTGCGGCTGCTCCATCCCGCAATTCTTCCCGGTCTCACCCAGCGCGGGAAGGCCAACACTCCCCGGAGCTGACCCTGAACTTGCCGTGCCGGCCACCAGGGGGCACCGCGGCGGGAGGACCGCCGGGGGGTCAGCCGACGCCGGAGACCAGCGCCGCGCCCAACTCGCCGCGGATCGCCTCGACGACCTGCTCCGCGCTCCCCCGGCCGGTGAACCCGGCCGCGAACCGGTGGCCGCCCCCGCCCATCGCGACCGCCACGCGGCTGACGTCCACGGCGCCCTTGCTGCGCATCGACACGGCCCACTCGTCGGGCGCGGTCTGCTTCAGCACGCAGCTCACGTCGGCCTCGGCGGTGCACCGCACCGAGTCGATGAGCGCCTCCAGCACGTACGGCGGCTGGTCGTGGCGGGCCAGGTCGTCGAGGGTGGCGGTGGTCCACACCAGGCCCTGACCGTCGGCGGCGGCCGGCTCCAGACGGGCACGGCCGAGCACCTCACCGAAGAGTCGAACCGCTCCGAAGGGTCGGGTGTCGAAGACGCGCCGGGAGATGTCACCGGGCGAGATGCCGGTGGCGAGCAACCGGGCGGCCACCTGGTGTACGGCCGGAGTGGTCGCCTCGAAGCGGAACGAGCCGGTGTCCGTGGTCAACGCCACGTACAGGCACTCAGCGATGGCCCGGTCCGTCGTCACGCCCAGCCGCGCCAGGAGCCGATCGGCGACCACCGACGTGGCGGCAGCACCCGGTTCGACCAGGTTGACCGTACCGAAGCCCGGGTTCGAGGCGTGGTGGTCGAGCACCAGCGCCGCACCGGCCGTCGACAGCCGGTCGGCCAGCGCACCGAGGCGCGACTCGCTGGCCGCGTCGAAGCAGATCACCAGGTCCGGCGCGGGGTCGGCGTCGCCCGCCGGGACCAGAAGCTCCATCCCGGGCAGACCCCGCAACGGCTCGGGTACCTCCGGCGGTCCGGGAAAGGTCGCCTGCACCCGGTGTACGCCGAACTGACGCAGGCCCAGACCGAAGCCGAGCATGCTGCCCAGCGCGTCACCGTCCGGGTTGACGTGGCAGATCAGCAGCACCCGGCCGGTCGACGGGAGAGCACGGATCAGCGCCTCGGCCGCCGCCCAGTCCGCCTCGGACGGGCCGACGTCGACCGTCGCGGCGAGCTGAGCACCGGCGGCGCCCGTCACCGCGCCGCCCCACCCCGGGGAGTCTCCGTGGCGTCGGCGGCCGCGTCGGCCTCCTCGTCCGTCTCGTCGTCCTCGTCCTCGACGCGGTACGGCTGCGCGTCGCCCGCGTACTCGGCGCGCGCGGCCAGCCGCTGCACCTCCGCGTCGGCGTTGCGGGCGGCGGCGAGCAGGTCGTCGATGTGCTTGACCTGGTCCTGCACGTCGTCCAGGACGAACGTCAGCGTGGGCGAGTGCCGCAGCCCGAGCGCCTTACCGACCGTGCTGCGCAGCAACCCCTTGGCGCTCTCCAGAGCCGCCGCCGTGTCCGCCTGGGCCACCGCGTCACCCAGCACCGTGTAGAAGACCGTCGCGTCGCGCAGGTCGGCGGTGATCCGGGCGTCGGTGATGGTGATCATGCCCAGGCGCGGATCCTTGATCTGGCTCCGCACCACCGAAGCGACCAGCTCACGCACTCGTTCCGCGTGCCGGCGTACCTTGGCCGGATCAGACATCTCGCCACCTCCACGGCGTCCCGCTCCCGGCCGGCCCGGCGGCCCTGGAGGCCGCCGGCCGACCGGCCAACATCTCGAACACTACCTTCGCGGCGGCGCCGGTCGCCGGGCACCGCCGGCCCCGTGGGTCAGTCGTCGTCCACGCCGTACAGCCGGCGTCGAACCGACAGCAGTTCGACCTCGGGACGGGCGGCCATCAGGTGCTCGCAGGAGTCGAGCACCTCGCGGACGTGCGCCGCCTCGGCGGCGACCACGGCCACCGCAATCTGGGCTCGACCGTGTAGGTCGAGCGCTCCCACCTCGGCGGCCGACACCTCGAAGCGGCGCAGGGCCGCCACGATCGGCCGTACATATGATCTCTTGGCTTTGAGCGACCGGGAGTCGCCCGGCAGCAGCAGGTCGAAGACCGCGGTTCCGGTGAACATCGCCCCGGACGATACCGCCACCCCACCCCGCATGATCAAGGGGTTTACGCCGGTCGGCGTAAACCCCTTGATCAGCGTGTCACTGCCGGATCAGGCGCGAACCTTCTCCCGCATCTCGAAGGTCTCGATGACGTCGCCGACCTGGACGTTGTTGTAACCACCCAGGGTCAGACCACACTCGAAGCCCTCGCGGACCTCGGTTGCGTCGTCCTTGAACCGCTTGAGCGAGGTGATCGTGAGGTTGTCCGCCACGACCGTCCCGTCCCGAAGCAGCCGAGCCTTCGCGTTGCGTCGGATGATGCCCGACCGGACGATGCAACCGGAGATGTTGCCGATCTTGGACGAGCGGAACACGTCGCGGATCTCCGCGCTGCCCAGCTCGGCCTCCTCGTACTCCGGCTTGAGCAGGCCCTTGAGCGCTGCCTCGATCTCCTCGATGGCCTGGTAGATGACCGTGTAGTACCGGATCTCCACGCCCTCGCGGTCGGCCATCTCGCGGACCTTGTTCGAGGCCCGCACGTTGAAGCCGATGATCGTGACCGGCTCGGACGACGCGCTGGCGAGCATGACGTTGCTCTCCGTGATCGCACCGACGCCCCGGTCGAGGACCTTGAGCTGGACCTCCTCGGGGATGTCGAGGTTGAACAGCGCGTCCTCGAGAGCCTCCACCGAACCGGAGACATCGCCCTTGAGGATGAGGTTGAGCGAGGTCTTCTCGCCCTCCTTGAGCTGCTCCATGAGCGTCTCAAGAGTGGCCCGGCCACGGGAGTTGGCGAAGGACGCCGCCCGCCGCCGTGCCTGGCGCTGCTCGGCGATCTGCCGCACCGTACGGTCGTCCGCCGCGGCGAGGAACGTGTCACCCGCACCGGGCGGGGCGGTCAGACCCAGAACCATGACCGGACGCGCCGGACCAGCCTCGGAGAGCTGGTTGCCGTTCTCGTCGAGCATGGCCCGGACCCGGCCGTGCGCCCCACCGGCGACGATGGAGTCGCCCGCCCGCAGGGTGCCCTTCTGCACCAGCACCGTCGCCACCGCACCGCGACCCTTGTCCAGGTGCGCCTCGATGGCCACACCCTGCGCCGGCCCGTCGATCGGAGCGGTCAGCTCCAGCGACGCGTCGGCGGTGAGCAGGACGGCCTCGAGGAGCTCCTCGATGCCGATGCCCGGCTTCGCGGCCACGTTGACGAACATGGTGTCGCCGCCGTACTCCTCGGCGACCAGGCCGTACTCGGTCAGCTGCTGGCGGACCTTGTCCGGGTTGGCGTCCGGCTTGTCGACCTTGTTGACCGCGACCACGATCGGCACGTCGGCCGCCTTGGCGTGGTTCAACGCCTCGATGGTCTGCGGCATCACACCGTCGTCGGCCGCGACGACCAGGATCACGATGTCCGTGACCTGGGCGCCACGGGCACGCATGGCGGTGAACGCCTCGTGACCCGGGGTGTCGATGAACGTGACCGCCCGGTCCTCGCCCTCGTGCGGGACGTGGACCTGGTACGCACCGATGTGCTGGGTGATGCCACCCGCCTCACCGGCCACGACGTTCGCCTTACGGATGGCGTCGAGCAGCTTGGTCTTACCGTGGTCGACGTGACCCATGACGGTCACCACCGGCGCACGGCTGACCAGACGCTCCTCGGCCACCTCCGCGTCGAGGTCGATGTTGAACTGCGCGAGCAGCTCGCGGTCCTCGTCCTCCGGGCTGACGATCTGGATGTCGAAGCCCAGGTGCTCACCCAGCAGGTGCAGGGTGTCGTCAGAACAGGACTGGGTCGCGGTGACCATCTCGCCCAGGTTGAACATCTCCTGGACCAGCGAACCCGGGTTGGCGTTGATCTTGTCGGCGAAGTCCGACAGCGAGGCGCCACGGGAGAGCCGGACGACCTGACCCTGACCCCGGGGAGCACCCGAGCTCATGGTCGGAGCCGACAGGTTGTCGAACTCCTGTCTGCGCTGCTTCTTGGACTTCCGACCGCGCGTCGGCCGACCACCCGGACGCCCGAAGGCACCCGCGGCGCCGCCGCCACGGCCACGACCGCCCGCACCCGGACGACCGCCGCCACCGGCCGGACCACCCGGACGGAAACCGCCGCCGGGAGCACCGCCACCGCCGCCGGGACCGCCACGGTAGCCACCGCCACCGCCGGCACCCGCGCCGCCACCAGGGCCGCCGCGGTAACCGCCGCCACCGCCACCGGCGCCACCGCCGGGACCGCCACGGAATCCGCCGCCACCGCCACCGGGACGACCCGCGCCGCCACCGGGGCGACCCGCGCCACCGGGGCCGGGACGACCGGCGGCCGGACGCTGACTCGGCATGGACGCCGGGCTGGGCCGCGGCGGCATGGAGTTCGGGCTCGGCCGCGGCGGCATACCCGCCGGGCTGTTCGGCCGAGGGCCACCCGCGCCGGCGGCCGGGGGCCGCTGCTGCTGGCCACCCTGGATGCCGAACGGGTTGTTGCCGGCGCCGCGCGCCGGCGGACGACCGCCGGGGCGGGCACCCGGACCCGGAGCCGGCGTGCTCGGACGAGCTGCCGGTGAACCGGGACGGGGCGGCATCGCCGCAGGACCCGGCCGAGGACCGGGCCGGTTGCCGTCGGCCGGAGGCTCCCGGCGGACGGGGTTGTCACGCTGCTGCTGGCGGGCTGCCTGCGCGGCCTTGACCGCGGCCTCCTGCTCAGCCTTCAGCGCGGCGGCGCGCGCCTCCGCGGCCGCCACCTCGATGTCGTGGGCACTCGCCGGCTTGGCGACCGGGGCCGCCGTCTGCGGCGTACCGGGCACCGGACCCTTGGGCTTCGGACCGGGTACCGGCGCGGCCGGCCGCCGAGGCGGCATCGGCCTGGCCGAGACCCGGGGCGCGCCCGGGGTCGGAGACGGCGTCGGGGTCGGGTTGGAAGCCGGCGTCGACACGGGCGCCGACGGGGCGGCCGGAGCCGGGGACCCGGCGGACGCGACGAACGCGTTACGCAGTCGCCGGGCGACGGGCGCCTCGACGGTGCTGGACGCTGACTTCACGAACTCGCCCATTTCCTTCAACTTGGCGAGAACGGTCTTACTCTCGACCCCGAGCTCTTTTGCAAGCTCGTGTACGCGGGCCTTGCCTGCCACTGCACTCCTCACTCCGAGGTCGTGCGGGCAGCACCCGCAGCGACCTCACTCGTGCACTTGAAGCCTGGTCATTTCAGGGACTTCATCGTGTGCTCATGTCGGTCGTCCTACCCTGCTAGCGACCCTCGCCCGGTCGGGCTGACCGGACGTAGTGGTTGGCGCATCGACGTGCTCTGCCAGCACACCGTGGTCGAGGACCTCGGTGATCCGCAGCGCTCGCCCGAAGGCGCGGCGCCGCACCGCCAGCGCGAAGCAGGCCGGATCCGGGTGCATGTTCGCTCCCCGACCCGGCAGCCTGCGGCGCGGATCAGGCCTGAGGCTGTGACCAGCCTCGTCTCTGACCGCGACGACCCGCAGCAATTCGCTGGCCGGCGCACGTTGCCGGCAACCCACACAGGTGCGCTCCGGCTGAGTGCGTCGTACCACTGGAAGAAGTCTACCCCTAGCTGCCCGAGATCGCGCCGCCCGGCTCCCGCACCTGATCCACGGCCCCGCGCGCGGCCGGAGCCGTCTGCTCCGCATCGGATCGAATATCGATCCGCCAACCGGTCAAGCGGGCAGCAAGGCGGGCATTCTGCCCCTCGCGGCCGATGGCGAGCGAAAGCTGGAAGTCCGGAACGGTCACCCGGGCGGCCCGACCGGCCAGGTCCACGACCTCGACCCGCAGCGCCTTGGCCGGCGACAACGCGTTCCCGACGAAGGTGGCGGGGTCGTCCGACCAGTCGATGATGTCGATCTTTTCGCCGTGCAGCTCGCTCATCACGGCGCGCACCCGCTGACCCATCGGACCGATGCAGGCGCCCTTGGCGTTCACGCCGGGGGTGGTGGAGCGGACGGCGATCTTCGTACGGTGACCTGCCTCACGCGCGATCGCACCGATCTCGACGGTGCCGTCGGCGATCTCCGGGACCTCCAGCGCGAAGAGCTTCTTGACCAGCGCCGGGTGCGACCGGGACAGGGTGATCTGCGGCCCGCGCATGCCCTTGGCCACGTGCACCACGACGCAGCGGACCCGCTCGCCGTGCACGTACCGCTCGCCGGGCACCTGCTCGGACTGCGGCAGCACACCCTCCAGCTTGCCCAGGTCGACGCTGACGATGCCCTTCTCGATACGGGTCTCGTGCGCCTGCACCACGCCGGTGACCAGGTCACCCTCGCGGCCCACGTACTCGCCGAAGTGCACCTCGTCGGTGGCCTCCCGCAGGCGCTGAAGGATCACCTGCTTGGCGGTCATGGCGGCGATCCGGCCGAAGTCGTGCGGGGTGTCGTCCCACTCCCGCACCAGCGAGCCGTCCTCGTCCATCTCCTGCGCGTACACCAGGGCCGCGCCGGACTTACGGTCGATCTCCACCCGGGCGTGCGGCTCAGCGCCGTCGGTGTGCCGGTAGGCGGTCAGCAACGCGGTCTCGATCGCCGCGAGGATCGTGTCGAACGGGATCTCCCGCTCGCGCTCGAGTGCGCGCAGCGCCGCGAGGTCGATGTTCACCTCTCCTCGTCCTCCACATCATCATCGTCGTCGATGTCGTCTGCATCGTCGTACTCGTCGGTCTCGTCCGCGTCGTCGAACTCGTCCGGCTCGCCCAGCTCGGCGAGGCGGGTGAACTCGACCTGCACCCGGCCCGGTCCAAGCTGGGCGTATGCCCACTGGACCTCGCCGCCGTCGGTCTCCAGTCGTACGCCCTCGTCGTCGGCCCCGAGCACCCGGCCGGTCACCTGACGATCCCCCGAGGGCTGCTCGCCGCGTTGGCCGGGCAGCGCCGCGGCACCCCGGACGGTGACCTTGACCAGTCGGCCCACGTTGCGTCGCCAGTGCCGGGGCAGGGTGAGCGGCCGGTCCACGCCGGGCGAGCTGACCTCGAGCTGGTACTCCCCGGCGACGATGTCGCCGTCGGCCTCGTCGGCCGCGTCCAGCGCCTTCGAGACCGCGCGGGAGACGTCCGCGACGGCGTCCAGGTCGATCCCGCCGTCCGCGTCCACGATCACCCGCACCACGTGCCGGCGTCCGGCTCGGGAGACCGACAGGTCCTCCAGGTCGTAGCCCACGCCGTTGACCACCGGCTCGATCACGGTCCGCAACCGGGTGCGGCGGGCCGCGAGATCACCGCCGCCGCCGCGTGGAGCGCGGGGGCCCGCGTCGTCGCGGGGTCGACCCGTCGACCTGGTGGTACGGCCACGCTGCGTCATGTACGCACCCTTTCCCTGGTCGATCGGGACGTCGTCCCGCCATGCCGGCACGCCACCGGAGCGGACGCGCCGGTGGCTGCGCAGAGCGTAACGCGCCTGCCGGGCGGTGGGCCGGGCGGCGCACCGACGCCGGTGACGCCCGGACCCGACCCGATGGTGTTGACTTGCCCGGTGGGGATCGGCAGAACGACTCAGCGCGACCAGGTATTCGGACAATCTCGGCGAAAGCTCCTCCGGGCCGGCGCTCTCCTGGCGCTCGGCGGCGCGGTGGCGCCGCTGACAGGCTGTGATCTTTTCGACCGTGACGACGAACCGACGCCACCGCCGGACCCGCTGCGGTCGATGGTGGACGAGTCATTGAGCCTCGCCACCGCGTACCGGGCGAGCGCCGCCGCCCACCCGGACCTGGCCGACCGCCTCAATCCCATCGCCGAGACGCACACCGCGCACGCCACCGAACTCGCCCGGGTCGTCGGCATCACCCTGCCGTCCGCACCCGCCGTCGACCCGAGCGCCACCGCGGCCACCGAGCCGGCGGCCGCTCTCGCCGACCTTCGCGCGCGGGAGAAGGCCGCCCAGCAGTCCGCGACCGCCGCCTGCGCCGCCGCGCCCGCCGCACGGGCCGCCCTGCTCGGATCGATCGCCGCGGCGCGGGCCACCCACCAGGAGGCACTGAAGTGAAGCAGCCCACCGCCGAGGAGGCCCTCGCCGCCGCGCTCACCGCCGAGTACGCGGCCATCTACGCGTACGGGCGGATCGGGGTCCGACTCACCGGCGCGGTTCGCGACGCCGCCCACCAGGCGGAGGCCGCGCACCGACGCCGACGCGACGCGGTGGTGGTGCAGTTGAGCGCCGCGGGGGGCACCGTTCCACCGGGCCGGGCCGGCTACGCGCTGCCGTTCCCGGTCACCAACTGGGCGAGCGCCCTCCGGCTGGCCATCGAGGTGGAGGAGCGCACCGCGGCGCACTGGCGTGCCGCGTTGGCGTCCACCACCGGCGCCGACCGGGACCAGGCGCTGGCCGCCCTCGTCGAGTACGCCGTACGGGCCACCAAGTGGCGCAAGGCCGCCGGGGTGGCCCCGCCGACTGTCGCATTTCCCGGCCGCCCGAGCTGAACCGATCCGCCCCGGTTGCGGAGCCCATACCAGGTATGCATACTCCGTTGCCATGTCCATCCGTCACGGGCTGCTCGCCCTCCTCGAACGCGGCCAGATGTACGGCTACCAGCTGCGCGCCGCTTTCGAGGAGTCGACCGGCTCGACCTGGCCGCTGAACATCGGGCAGGTCTACACCACGCTGGCCCGGCTGGAACGGGACGGCCTGGTGCGCCCGCTGCCGGAGAGCGAGGCCGGGCAGCGCCCGTACGAGATCACCGACGCCGGCCGGGCGGACCTCACCCTGTGGTTCGCCACGCCGATCAGTCGTACCGACCGGCCACGCGACGAGCTGGCGATCAAACTGGCCCTGGCGCTCACCACGCCCGGCGTGGACGTCCGTTCGGTGGTGCAGGCCCAGCGCAGCGCGACGATGCGCGCGTTGCAGGAGTTGACCCGGTTGAAGTACGGCAGCGACCGGCCGGAGGACCTGCCGTGGCGGCTGGTCCTGGACTCGATGGTGTTCCAGGCCGAGGCTGAGGTGCGCTGGCTGGACCACTGCGAGAGCAGTCTGGTGCGGCACCGGCCGGGCGGACCGCCGCCGCACCCGCCCCGACCGGGCGCTGGTGACGCGTCCGACGCCGCACGGTGGGCCGACGAGGAGGCGCGACGGTGAGCGGATCGGACGACGCGGTGCTTGACCTGCGCGCCGTCCACCGCACCCACGGGGTCGGCCCGGCGGCGGTGCACGCGCTGCGCGGTGTCAGCCTCGTCGTTCGGCCGGGCGAGCTGGTCGCCGTGATGGGTCCGTCCGGTTCCGGGAAGTCGACGCTGCTGGCCCTCGCCGGCGGCCTCGACCGCCCGACCCGGGGCGACGTCCGGGTGGAGGGGCAGCCGCTCGGCGCGCTGGACCGCCGCGGGCTGGCGCAGCTACGCCGACGCCGCATCGGCTACATCTTCCAGCACCTCAACCTGCTGGGCAGCCTGAGCGCGCTGGAGAACGTCGCGCTCCCGCTGGAACTTGACGGCGTCGGCGGCCGGCGGGCCAGGGCGGCCGCCCTGGCCGCGCTGACCGAGGTGGGCCTGCCCGCGCTGGGTGACCGCTTCCCCGATCAACTCTCCGGCGGCCAGCAGCAGCGGGTGGCCATCGCCCGCGCGCTGGTCGGCGAGCGCCGGCTGGTGCTCGCCGACGAACCCACCGGGGCGCTCGACTCGCAGACCGGTGAGGCGGTGCTGCACCTGTTGCGCCGCCGGGTCGACGCGGGCGCCGCCGGCATCCTGGTCACCCACGAGGCGCGGCACGCCGGCTGGGCCGACCGGGTGGTGTTCCTGCGCGACGGCGTGCTGGTCGACACGACCGCGCCGCTGGGCAGCGTCGAGCAACTCCTCTCCGGTAGCGACCGTTGACCCTGCGCCGGACGCCGGTGACACGCGGCAGCGCCGACACTCCGGTCGGGCCGCCGACACCGCTCGAACCCGGGCGGCGGCGACGGTTCGCCGAACTGACCGGCTCCTGGCGGGCGGCGCTGCGGATCGCCCGCCGGGAGTCACGACGGGCGCGACGGCGTACCGCCCTGGTGCTGGCGATGATCGCGCTTCCGGTGCTGGTGCTGGCCTTTCTGGCGGCGAGCTACGACATGGCCGAGCTGACACCGCAGGAGCAGCTCGACCGCCGGCTCGGCGTCGCCGACGCGGAGCTGCGGTGGTTCGCCGACGCCCCGGTCGTCCAGGACGAGTGGGGCGACACCTGGTATCCCCGGGACGACGGCACATCGGCGATGAGCCGTCCGACCACGGCCGACGAGGTGACCGCGTTGCTCGGCCCCGGCAGCCGGGTCACCGAGATACGTGCCGGCAGCCCGATGACGATGCGGGGCCCGCGCGGCGACGAGACCCTCCAGGCCTGGATCCTCGACCTCGCCGACCCGCTGGCCCGCGGCCTGGTGCGGTTCCGCTCGGGGCGGGCGCCGCAGCAACCCGGAGAGGTCGCGCTGAGTCCGACGGCGCTGCGCCGGCTGGACGGACGCCTCGGCGAGGCGGTGCCCACCGCCGACCGGACCCGGACGTACACGGTGGTCGGTGTGGTCGAGTTCCCCGACGACCTCGGCCCGGTGATCGCGCTGCACCCGGCGGCCGCTGGCCCGGCCGATGCGCAGCCGGACAGTCGGTGGCTGATCGACGTGCCCGGCACCGTCGACGCGGCGATGGTCGCCCGCCTCAACGAACGCGGAGTGGTGGTGGCGCGTCGCCACGTGCCGGCTTCGATGACGTCTTCGCGGAGCTTCATGGGGTACGTCGGGCCCGCCAACACCAGCGACCTGAGCACGATGGTGCTGATCGCCGGGCTGGGGTTGCTGGAGGTGGTGCTGCTCGTCGGGCCGGCGTTCGCCGTCGGGGTACGCCGTCGACGCCGGGACCTGGCCCTGGTCGCGGTGGCCGGCGGTGACGCGGCCCACCTGCGCCGGGTCGTGCTCGCCGACGGGGTGGTGCTGGGGGTGCTGGGCGCCGCGGCCGGGCTGCTGCTCGGCGTCGGCGCGGCGTTCGCCGGACGTCCGCTCATGGAGCAGTACGTGTTCGGCGCCCGCTTCGGCGCGTACCGCTGCTGGCCGCTGGCCCTGGTCGTGCTCGGCGGGGTCGCGGTGCTGGCCGGAGTGCTCGCGGCGTTGGCGCCGGCCTGGACGGCGGCCCGCCAGGACGTGATGGCCGGGCTCGCCGGTCGACGGACCCCTCCTCCACCCCGGGCCCGGGCGCTCGCCAGCGGATTGGCACTGGTCGTCGGCGGGGCGGCGCTCGCGGCGTTCGGAGCCAGTCGGACGTCCCCCGCGGTGATCCTGGCCGGTCTGATCCTCGGGGAGCTGGGCCTGGTCTGTTGCACACCCACCCTGATCGGCGGGCTCGCCCGGCTCGGTCGGGTGCTGCCACCGGCGCCCCGGATCGCTCTGCGCGACGCGAGCCGTAACCGGGCCGCCGCAGCGCCGGCCATCTGCGCCGTGATGGCGGCGGTGGCCGGCAGCGTCGCGCTCGGCGGCTACCTGGCCAGCGACGCGGTCCGCGACGCCCGCACCTATCAGCCGCTGCTGCCCACCGGTCACGTCCTGGTCAACCGCGGTGACCCGGCGCTGCGGCCGGAACCGTCGTTGGAGCAGGTCAGCGCCGCCGCCCGGCAACACTTCGGCGCCAGCGCCGTCGCCCTGGTGCAGGGCACGGCCTGCCCGTCGGTGGGCGGCCCGGCCAGCTACTGCTCCGTCGTACCGGAACTCCCGCTGGATCATGCCTGCCCCTTCCAGCCCGGGGACAACCTGTCCGCGACCCAACGTCGGCAGGCGCTGGCCGACCCGCGCTGCCGGGACCGCGCGGCGGACTACTTCGGGAGCTACGTCCAGACGCTCGTGGACGACGGCACCGCGCTGCCGCTCCTCACCGGCGCCGACCCGGCGGCGACCGCCGCCGCGACCGCCGTGCTGCGCGCCGGGGGCGTGGTGGTGACCGATCCGCGCTACCTGCACGACGGGCTGGTGACCGTGCAGGTGAACGAGGTACGGGCCGGCCGGGACGAGGCGACCACCACGCGGGACCTGCCCGGGTACGCCCTGACGCCGACGAGCGGCCAGCCTCGCCTCCTGCTGTCCACGACGGCAGCCCGGCAACTCGCCCTGAAGCCGGTTTCGTACGGTTGGGTGATCAACACGTCGACGCCGCCCAGCCAACGTCGCCAGGACCGGTTCACCGCCGACCTGCGGGGCTTCGGAACGTTCTCCCTCCAGGTGGAGCAGGGTGCCGCCCCTCGCGACGACTCGCCGCTGCTGCTCCTGCTCGCCGCCGCGGCCGGAGTGATCACGATGGGCGCGGCCGGGATAGCCACGGCGCTCGCCGCCGCCGAGGGCCGCGCCGAGCTGTCCACGCTCGCGGCGGTCGGCGCGGCCCCCGCCGTACGCCGACTGCTGGCGATCTGTCAGGCCGGGGTGATCGCGGGACTCGGTTCGGTGCTCGGCATCGTGGCCGGTCTCGGCACGGCGGCGATCGTGCTGTTCTCGGCCAACCGGGAGTACGCGACGGCCTGGCCGGCGGTGGAGCCCTACCCGTACCTGGTGCCGTGGCCGGCCCTGGGCGTCCTGGTGCTGGTGCCGGTGGTGGCGATGTTCGGCGCGGGCCTGTTCACCCGGGCCCGGCTGCCGATCGAACGTCGCCTGGACTGAGGCCTTGACCGCGCGATCGGAAGCGGACCGTCCGGGGGTGCCGCCGGGGCGGGGCAACCGGCAGACTGGTCCGCGTGTCCGCGCTCACCACCCTCACCCGCCGACTCGGCCACCACCGCTGGTTCGGGACCGCCGCCCGCTTGCTCGTACCCGCCGACCGGATCGTCGGCCGGCTCACCCGCGGACGGGTGGTCGCGCTCGGCCTGCTGCCGTCCCTGGTGATCACCACGACCGGCCGCCGGTCCGGCAAACCGCGCAGCAACCCCCTGCTCTACGTGCCCGACGGCGACGCGTACGTGGTGATCGGTTCCAACTGGGGGCAGACCCACCAGCCCGGCTGGGCGATGAACCTGCTCGCCGACCCGGCCGCCGAGGTGGACGTGAAGGGCCGCCGGCTCCCGGTGCGGGCCGAGCCGGCGTCCGGGGCCGAGCGGGACCGTCTCTGGGACCTGCTCGTCGCCCAGTGGCCGGCGTACCGCACGTACGTCGAGCGGGCCGGGGGCCGGGAGATCCGCATCTTCCGGCTGGTGCCGACCGGGCGCGGCGGGCCGGCCAGCCCGCCGTCGGCTGGCTAGGCTGACGCCAACCCCCGAAGGGGAGGTGTGACCCGTGGGCGCGCTAGGTGACGACCGGCGGTGGTCGGTGGCGGAGCGGGTGGCCGAGGCGATCCAGCGACGTTTCCCGGCCGATGTGCTGGCGATCGCGGTCCACGGGCCACTGGCGCACGGCGACGACGACGGTGGCGGGAACGGCGAACTGGGGATGCTGGTGGTCACCTACCGGCCGGGTGGCGGACCGCCGCCGGCGACCCGGCGGGTGGACGGCGTGCTGGTCGACCTGACCGTGGCCGCCGCCGACGACTATCTCGGACAGGCCCGGATGCTCTCTCCGTTGTGGCCGCTGACGGCCGACCGGTACGTCACCACCCGGTCGCTGTTCGACCCGACGGGCTGGCTGCGGACGTTACGCGACGAGCACCTCGGCCGACTCGCCCGAGCTCGGCCGGCGGAGTTCAGCACGGCGGCGCGGCAGGCCTGGTACCGGGGCAGCGCCGCGCACTCGCGGGCGGCCCGACTGGCCGAGTGGTACGAGACCGACCAGGCGCTGCTGATGCTCGGTGAGGCGCGGTTGGCCGCGGCGACCGTGACCGGCCTGCTGGGCCGCACCTACTACCGCGATCCGGGTGACGCGGTGCGGCGTACGGGTCTGGCCGGCGCGGACATGACCGAGGTCGGCGCGGTGCTGACCCGGCAGGCCGAGGAGCTGGCGGCGCGCGGCCGCCCGGTCGACGGCACGATCGACGATCTCCTCGGCGGTTGACGGGCGTCACAGCCCGCCCTGCACCCCGATCAGCGAACCGACCAGGTAGGTGGCCCCGGCCGCTGCGGCGCCCAGTACGAGTTGACGCAGGCCGCTGGTCCACCACGGTCGGTGGGTGAACCGGGCCACCACCGCGCCGGCGGCGAACAGCCCGAGCCCGCCGACGGCGAGCGCCAGCCAGAGGTCGGTTGCGCCGAGCAGGTACGGCAGCAGGGGGATCAGCGCCCCCAGCGAGAAGAACACGAACGAGGAGATCGCCGCCGCCCACGGGCTCGGCTGGTCGTCGGGGTCGACGCCCAACTCCTCGCGGACGTGCACCCGCAGCGCCTCCTCCGGGTCGCGCCGTACCGCCTCGGCGACCTGCATGGCGAGGTCGCGGGGCAGACCCCGGGCCACCCAGGCGTCGGCCAGCTCGCGCGCCTCCGCCTCGGGGTGCCGTTCCAGCTCGCGCCGCTCCTTGGCGACCTCGGCGGCGACCTGCTCGTTGGCCGAGCGCACGCTGGTGTACTCGCCGAGCCCCATCGAGATCGCGCCAGCCACCAGGCCGGCGGTGCCGGTCAGCACGATGCTGTGCGGCGAGACGCCACCGCCGCCGACGCCGGCGATGAGGGCGATGTTGGTGACCAGGCCGTCCATCGCGCCGAAGACCGCCGGGCGCAGCCAGCCACCGGAGACGTCCGCGTGGTGCGCCTCACGCAGGGCGGCGGGGGTCTCGGTCACGGCGCTTGCACTTTGTTCGCGACTGCGGGACTCCGCTTCGCTGCGTTCCTCGCGCTCACGGCGCTTGCACTTTGTTCGCGACTGCGGGACTCCGCTTCGCTGCGTTCCTCGCGCTCACGGAAGCGTCAGGATCTCGTGGCCGTCGTCGGTGACGACGATGGTGTGCTCGAACTGCGCGGTCCACCTGCGGTCCTTGGTGACCACGGTCCACCCGTCGTCCCACATGTCGTACTGGTAGGTGCCGAGGGTGATCATCGGCTCGATGGTGAAGGTCATTCCCGGCTCCATGACGTCCGTCGGCCGAGGGCTGTCGTAGTGCGGCACGTAGAGGCCGCTGTGGAAGGTCTCGCCGATCCCGTGCCCGGTGAAATCGCGGACCACGCCGTAGCCGAACCGCTTGGCGTACGACTCGATGACGCGGCCCACCACGTTGATCTGGCGACCCGGCGCGACCGCGCGGATGCCGCGCATCATCGCCTCGTGGGTGCGCTCGACGAGGAGCCGCGCCTCCTCGTCGACCTCGCCGACGCAGAAGGTGGCATCCGTGTCGCCGTGCACACCGCCGATGTACGCGGTCACGTCGACGTTGATGATGTCGCCGTCGGTCAGGACCGTGGAGTCCGGGATGCCGTGGCAGATCACCTCGTTGAGGCTGGTGCAGCAGGACTTGGGGTAGCCCCGGTAGCCGAGCGTCGACGGGTACGCGTCGTGGTCGCAGAGGAACTCGTGCACGACGCGGTCGATCTCGTCGGTCGTGACGCCGGGCTTGCAGTGCTCGCCGGCGAGCTGCGTCGCCTGGGCGGCGAGGCGGCTGGCGATCCGCATCTTCTCGATGGTCTCCGGCGTCTGCACATGCGAGCCGCGCCACTGCTGCGGCACCTTCTTACCCACGTACTCCGGGCGGGGAATGTGGGCGGGCACCGGTCGCGTCGGGGACAGCGTGCCGGGGGTCAGCGGCGCACGGACGGTCATGCCCCCAGCCTATCGTCGCTCACGCCGTGACCCGTGCCACGGCCGGTCGGGACCGGTTGTTGCCCTGCCTGGTCGGCTGTGCCATCGTGTCTGCGTGGATCAAGGGGGAGCACCACCCGTCTTCTCCGCTCGCGCGGAGATCGACGGTGAGCACCTCCACGTGGTGGTGACCGGCGAGGTCGACATGGCGACGGCCGACACGATGCTGCAGACCGCCCTGCGTGAGCCCGCCAACCGGATCACCCTCGACCTGCGCGCGGTGACCTTCTTCGACTCGGCCGCCATTCACGCGCTCGTACGGCTCTCCCAGCAGTTCTCCGGCGCGCTCACCGTGCTGCCGTCCCGGCAGGTACGCCGGGTGCTGGAGATCTCCGGCCTGGGCGACCAGACCTGGCTCGACCCGGTCTGAGCCCGGACCGCGCCGTCAGCCCTGCAACTGCCGGCGCAGCGTCACCTCGGTCCCCCCGTCGGTACGCCGCACCATCAGGTCACCCAATGCCTTGATCAGCGACAGTCCGCGCCCCCGGAAGCCGGAGTCGGTGGACTCCCGCCACTGGCCGGTGTCCCGCACGGTGGCGATCACCGTCCGGTCCTCGATCGCCACCTCCACGGTGATCACCGCCTCGGCAGGCTGGACGGGGTGTTCGATGGCGTTCGCGGCGGCCTCCGAGACCGCCACGGTCAGGTCGAACAGGTCCGTCTCGCCGACGTTGTGCGCGACGAGGAAGTCCTCCAGGCGCTTGCGGAGCACGCTCAGTCGGGTCGGGTCGGCCGGCAGCCGCAACACGAACCGGTTCAGCTCGGCCGCCTCCACGGCGAGCACCGCCACGTCGTCGCGACGCGGTCGCCCGGTCACCCGCTCGACGACCGTGTCGACCAGATCCGCCACGTGGTGGCCCGGCGCGGCGGCGTCAACCCGCAGCTGTGCCAGCGCGGCGTCGATGCCGAGGTGACGGTCCTCGATCAGCCCGTCGGTGTAGAGCAGCAGTCGGCTGCCTGCGGGCAGCTCACCCTCGGCCGTCCGGTAGGTGGCGCCGGGGATGGCGCCGACCGGCGGGCCGAGCGCACGGTCGTGCAGGAACGCCACGTCGTCTCCTCGGATCAGCAGGGGGGACGGGTGGCCGGCGCTGGCGTAGCGCAGGCGGCCGGTGCGGGGGCTGAACAGCAGGCAGACCACCGTCGCGAACGACGACTCCTCGGTGGACACGACCAGCCGGTTGAGTCGAGTCAGCGACTCGCCGGGGTCGAAGCCCTCCAGCAGGTACGCCCGCAGCGCGTTGCGCAGCTGGCCCATGGCCGCGGCGGCCTGGACGCCCTTGCCGACCACGTCGCCGATGACCAGCACCAGGTTGTCGCCGTCGAGCGCGAGCGCGTCGTACCAGTCCCCTCCGACCTCAACATCGGCGCTGCCCGGCAGGTAGCGGCTCGCGACGACCGCGCCCGGCAGTTGGGGCAGCGATCTCGGCAGCAGACTGTGCTGCAACGTGGTGGCGATGTGGTGTTCGGCCTCGTAGAGCTGGGCGTTCTCCAGTCGGACGCCGACCAGCCGGGCCAGTTGGGTGAGCGCGGCCTCGTCGGCCTGCGCGTCGTCGTCGGCGGCCCGCCAGACCCGCAGCTCGCCGAGCTGTTCGCGGTTGGTCCCGGTCAGCGGGGCCACGAAGGTCGGATCAGCGGCCGTGTCACCGCCAGCGTCGGCCTCGAACCGGGAGCCGGCCGCGCTGACCACGACCCGGGCCGCCTCGGCGAGGCTGAGCGCGTGCCGGGCGGCGACCTGGAGCACGTCGCCGGTGGACCGGGCCGTGTTGACCGCCACCGCCGCGTCGGCCAGCGCCCGCAGACGACGGATGATCTGGCGGCGTAGCTGACCCAGCTCGACGTTGGCCCGGACCCGGGCGATCAGCTCCTGCCCGGAGAACGGCTTGGTCAGGTAGTCGTCGGCGCCGACGGCGAGGCCGGCGACCGCCTCCGCGGAGCCGGCGCGGGCGGAGAGCAGCACGATCGGCACATCACGGGTACGGGGGTCCGCACGCAGCGCGCTGACCAGACCGAACCCGTCCAACCGCGGCATCATCACGTCACTGAGCACCAGGTCGAACCCGCCTTCGCGGGCCAGCGTCAGGGCTGCCCGACCGTCACTGGCGGTGACCACCTCCCAGGTCGGCGAGAGCAACCGGGTGACGTGCTCACGCAGGTCGGCGTTGTCGTCGACGACCAGGATCCGGCCGCTCGGGGCGAGTTCGGCCGGCTGCTGGCCGGTCTGACCGGTGGCGTCCTCGGCGGCCCACAGGGCGGTCTCCGCCACGAAAAGCCGGGCCTGCTCGGGCTCGCCCGTCGGCAGGGGGGCGAACGCGACCACCCGGTCGGCGGGCAGGTGATCGGACCCGAACGGGACGGTCACCGTGAACGTGCTGCCCTCGTCGACCTGGCTGGTCACCCCGACCGTACCGCCGTGCATCTCGACCAGCTCGCGGACCAGCGCCAGCCCGATACCGGTGCCCTCGTGGGTACGGGCGCGCGCCCCGGGCACCCGGTGGAACCGCTCGAAGACGTGCGGCAGTTCGTCCGGGACAATCCCGACGCCGGTGTCGACGACATCCAGCCGGGCGAGATCGCCGTCGGCCCGGACCCGCACGCGGATCTCGCCGTCGAGAGTGAACTTCACGGCGTTCGACACGAGGTTGAGGACGATCTTTTCCCACATGTCCCGGTCGACGAAGACCGGCGCGGGCAGCGGCGGGCAGTCGACGACCAGCCGCAGGCCGGCGCGTTCGGTGGCCGAGCGGAAGGTGCTGGCCAGTCGGACGGTGTAGTCGGCGAGGTCGGTGGGTTGGTAGCGGGCCGCGAGCCGGCCGGACTCCAGCCGGGAGAAGTCGAGCACGGCGTTGACCAGCTTGAGCAGCCGCATCGCGTTGCGGTGCATCACGACGAGTCGGTCGGTGTAGGCGGCGGGCAGTTCCGGGTCGGCCAGCATGTCCTCCAGCGGGCCGAGCACCAGCGTCAACGGGGTACGGAACTCGTGACTGACGTTGGCGAAGAAGTTGGTCTTCGCCCGGTCCAGCGCGGCCAGCTCGGCGGCCCGGGCGCGCTCCTGCTCGTACGCCCGCTGGGTGCCGACCGCCCGGGAGACCTGCGCGGCCACCAGGTCGAGGAAGTCGCGGTACTCGTCGCCGAGCGGCAGCAGGCGGGCCACGCCGACGACCAGCGCGCCGACGGTCTCGTTGGCCGCCTTCACGGGCAGCACGACCGCCACGTCGGAGGCGTCGGCCGGTCGCTGCGCGACCAGGTCGCGCACCTGCACAGTGGCGGAGGCGCCCTCGGCGACCAGTTCGGCGAACCTCGCCGGTGGCGCGTCGACCGCCGCCGGATCGACGCCGCTGGCCCCGGTCAGCCGGAACTCACCGGTGTCGTCGGCGAGGTAGATGAGCGCGAAGGGCACGTCGGCGGCGTGTCGGCCGAGCACGTCGGCGGCGGTCCGGCCCAGCTCGCCGGCGCTGTTCACGTCGGCCAGCTCGGCGCCCAGTTCGGACAACGCCCGCAGTCGGCGCTCACCGACCACCCGACCGGTGGTCTCGTTGACGATGCAGTAGACGCCGCTGACCGAGCCGTCGGTACCGCGGATCGGGTCGTACGAGACGTCGAAGTAGGTCTGCTCGACGAAACCGGAACGGTCCAGCAGGAAGGGGTGGTCGGCGCCACGGTAGGAGAGCCCGGTGCTGCGGACGCCTTCGAGCAGCGGACCGAGGACGTCCCACGTCTCGGCCCAGTGGTGTCGGGCCGGCTGACCGAGCACGTGCGGGTGCTTGCTGCCGATGGTCGGCCGGTACGCGTCGTTGTAGAAGGCGAGATGGTCGTCGCCCCAGAACATGACGATCTGCGCGCTGGAGGAGAGCATCATGCCGACGGCGCCGGCCAACGCGGTCGGCCAGTGCGACGGCCCGCCGAGTGGTGCCGTGGACCAGTCGAAGGCACGGAGACGCTCGCCCAGCTCACCGCCGTTCGCGAAGGCGGCGGCCAACAGCGGGGGGACCTCGTGGCCGTTCGCGAACGGACTCCCCGTGTCCGCGCCCCCCTGGGCCGAGCTCATGCAGCCTCCCCGCCTCGGCCGTACCCCGCAGCCGTTGATCTTCAAGCGCCGTGCTCCGACTTGTACCCCGGCGGACCAGCAACGTAACGCATGACGACCCATGGACGCTGTTTAGTGGCGGTCCGGTCGTCGGCGACCTGAGAACGGGCGACGGACACGGCCCGCCGACGAGGGCTCAGAGGGCTCTGAGCACTCAGAAGACCGGCAGGCCGTCGATGCTCGCGGCGTTCTTGGTGGCGCGATAGGTCACCAGATCATCGGCCGAGCGACGGGAGTGTGAGGTGAGTAACAGGTCGCGTTCCGCGCGGTAATCCATCAGCGGCACCGCGTAGCCGCAGGAGTCGCTGACCCGCTGCACGTCGACGGTGATGACGGCCCGTACGGCGTGCACGTCCGGTGGAGCCGGAAACTCGGCGAGACGGTCGGCGAAACCCGCCTCGGTCACCGCCACGGTGTGACCCCTGCCGTGCAGGCGCACGATCTTCGGCGGCCCGTCGAAGGCGCAGAACATCAGCGTGATCCGGCCGTTGTCCCGCAGGTGGGCGATGGTCTCCGCCCCGCTGCCGTGATAGTCGAGGTAGGCCACCCGGTGCGGGCCGAGGACCACGAAGGTGCCCGTCATGCCCTTCGGTGAGACATTGACATGCCCCTCGGGACCGGACGGCGCGGTGGCCACGAAGAAGACCTGCTGGGTTGCGATGAACTCCCGCAGACGATCGTCGATCTCCGGATAGACCTTGCCCATACGCTGATCCTCCCACCGCCCAGTCCACGCGACGGGGGCGACCTGCGTCACAGCACCGGTGACTCCGCCACGCGTACCCCCTCGTCCTGATCACTCACCGGCGGGCCGGACCCCCGGGCGGCCCGGACCAGCGCGGTGACCGGGAGTGGGTCCGGCTCGTTCTCCGGATGCCACTGCACGCCCAGCACGAACGCACGGTCCGGATCCTCCACCGCCTCGATCACGCCGTCGGCCGCCCAGCCGGTCACCGTGAGCCGGCCCGCGGTGGCGACCGCCTGATGGTGGTACGAGTTGACCTGCTGGACCCCGGCCAGGGTCCGCGCCGCGAGGCTGCCCGGTGCGAAGCGCACCGGGTGGGCCCCATAGACGCCCGGCGCCGGCCGGTGCGCCTCGGAGCCGAGCACGTCCGGCAGGTGCTGGTGCAGGGTGCCGCCGTAGGCGACGGCGAGCAGTTGCATCCCCCGGCAGACCCCGAGCACGGGCAGGTCGGCGGCGAGGGCTGCCGCCAGCAGCGTCAGCTCACCGGCGTCCCGGTCCGGCCGGTCCTCGGTCCGCGGGTGCGGCTGTTGGCCGTACCGCCCCGGGCCCACGTCGGCGCCCCCGGCCAGCAGCAGCCCGTCGAGGACCGCCAACACGTCGGCGTCGGCGTCGTCCGGGGGCAGCACCACCGCCCGGCCACCGGCGGCGGTCACCGCCCGCACGTACGCCTCGGGCACCAGGACCGCCCGCACACCACGCCAGACGGCCCAGTCGACGGGCTCGACGTACGCGCTGATCCCGATCAGGGGCCGCCTCATAGGGGAGTGACGTACGCGCCGGTGATACCGCCGTCGACCACGAACTGCGCGGCGGTCATGAACGAGGCATCGTCGCTGGCCAGGAAGGCCACGGCAGCGGCGATCTCCTCGGGTTGTCCGAAGCGACCCATCGGCACGTGCACCAGCCGGCGGGCGGCCCGCTCCGGATCGGCGGCGAACAGCTCCAGCAGCAGCGGGGTGGCCACCGGGCCGGGGCAGAGCGCGTTGACCCGGATGCCCTCGCGGGCGAACTGCACACCCAGCTCGCGGGTCATCGCCAGCACCCCGCCCTTGCTCGCGGTGTACGCGATCTGCGATGTCGCCGCTCCCATCAACGCCACGAAGGAGGCCGTGTTGATGATCGACCCCTTGCCCTGCCGCCGCATGTGCGGGATCGCGTACTTGCAGCACAGGTAGACGCTCGTGGTGTTGACCCGCAGCACCCGCTCCCAGGCGTCCAGGCCGGTGTCCAGGATGGAGTCGTCGTCCGGCGGGGAGATGCCGGCGTTGTTGAACGCGATGTCCACCCGGCCGTGGCGCTCGGCCACCCCGTCGAACAGGTCACGTACCGCCGCCTCGTCGGCGACGTCGGCGCGGACGAACTCGCCGCCGCACTCCTGGGCGGCCTTCTCGCCGGCCTCCGTGTCGATGTCGACGCAGACCACCCGCGCCCCCTCGGCGGCGAACCGCCGTACGGTGGCCAACCCGATGCCGCTGCCCGCTCCGGTGACCACGGCCACCCGGTCCTGCAACCGACCCTGCACTGGCCTCACTCCTTCGTCGCGATGAACACGTTCTTGACGTCGGTGAAGGAGTGCAGCGCGTCCGGGCCCAGCTCACGGCCGAGCCCGGAGCGCTTCATCCCGCCGAACGGGGTCCAGTAGCGCACCGAGGAGTGCGAGTTGACGCTGAGGTTGCCCGAGTCGACGGCCCGCGCCATCCGCAGCGCGCGCCCGACGTCCCGGGTCCAGATGGAGCCGGAGAGGCCGTACTCGGTGTCGTTGGCGAGCCGCACCGCGTCGGCCTCGTCGTCGAACGGCAGCACCGAGACCACCGGCCCGAAGATCTCCTCCCGCCAGTGCCGGTCGGCCGGTGAGTCGGCCAGCAGCACGGTGGGCGCGTGCCAGAAGCCGGGACCGTCCGGGCACGAGCCGACGAAGGCGACCTTCGCGCCGGTCACGTAACCGGCGACCCGGTCCCGCTGGGCCGCCGAGATCAACGGGCCCATCTCGGCGGTGTCGCGGGACGGGTCCTCGACCCGGACGGCGCGTACCGCAGGTTCGAGCAGTTCCAGGAACCTGTCGTACACCGGTCGTTGGACCAGGATCCGCGACCGTGCGCAGCAGTCCTGGCCGGCGTTGTCGAAGACCGCGCCGGGCGCGGTCGCGGCGGCGGTCTCCAGGTCGGCGTCGGCGAACACGATGTTGGCGCTCTTGCCGCCCAACTCCAGGGTGAGCCGCTTCACCTGGGTGGCGCAGCCGGCCATGATGCGGGTGCCGACCTCGGTGGAGCCGGTGAAGCAGATCTTGCGGACGGCCGGGTGGCTGACGAACCGCTCCCCCACCACCGCGCCCTCGCCCGGCAGCACGGTGAACACGTCCTCGGGCAGGCCGGCCTCGCGGGCCAGCTCGGCCAGGCGCAGCGCGGTGAGCGGGGTCAGCTCGGCGGGTTTGAGCACCACCGTGTTGCCGGCGGCGAGGGCCGGGGCGAACCCCCAGGCGGCGATCGGCATCGGGAAGTTCCACGGCACGATCACGCCGACCACGCCGAGCGGTTCGTGGAAGGTGACGTCGAGGCCGCCGGGTACGGGGATCTGCCGGCCGGTCAACCGCTCCGGCGCACCGGCGTAGTAGTCCAGCACGTCGCGGACGTTGCCGGCCTCCCAGCGGGCGTTGCCGATGGTGTGCCCGGAGTTGCGCACCTCCAACAGGGCCAGCTCGTCCAGGTGCGCGTCGACAACCGAGGCGAACCGCCGCAACAGCCGCCCCCGATCCCCCGGCGCAACCTCCCGCCACGTCGCAAAGGCCTTCGCGGCCCGCGAGATGGCGGCATCCACGTCTGCCACCGAAGCCCCGGCAACCTCCCGAAACCCCACCCCGGAAGCCGGATCAACAAGCACACTCACCGCACGCCCCACCCCTCGTTGTCGATCATGGAGTTGTGGTGCCTCGCGAAAGCCGCGTCACTTCCCATTCCGCCCACCACAACTCCATGATCGACGGGGACAGGGGGGCCGGGCCTCACAGGCGCTCGAAGCCACGGGTTAGCTCCCAGTCTGTTACCGCCGCGTCAAATGCGCTCAGCTCTACCCTTGCCTGGTTGGCGTAGTGGGCTAGCACCTCGTCGCCGAAGGCGCTCCGGGCCACGTCGGACTTCTCCCACAGGGTCAGGGCATCCCGCAACGTGGTGGGGACGCGCTCGGCGTCCGGGTCGTCGTACGCGTTGCCGGTGCACTCCGCGCCCAGCTCCAGCCCCTGCTCGATGCCGTGCAGCGCGCCCGCGACCAGCCCGGCGATCGCCAGGTACGGGTTGACGTCGGCGCCGGGCACCCGGTTCTCCACGCGCATGCCCTGCCCGTGCCCGACCACCCGCAGCGCGCAGGTGCGGTTGTCGACACCCCAGCGGAGCGCCGTCGGGGCGAACGAGCCCGGCTGGTAGCGCTTGTAGGAGTTGATGTTCGGCGCGAAGAGCAGGCTGAACTCCCGCATGGTGGCGAGCAGCCCGGCGAGCACCCGCTGCCCGGTCTCGCTCAGGTGCGCCGGCCCGTCACCGAGCATGGCCGACGAGCCGGACGCGTCCCGGAGCGAGAAGTGGATGTGGCAGGAGTTGCCCTCCCGCTCGTTCGGCTTGGCCATGAAGGTGATCGACATGCCCTCCTGGGCGGCGATCTCCTTCGCGCCGTTCTTGTAGATGACGTGGTGGTCGGCGCAGGCCACCGCCTCGTCGTACCGGAAGGCGATCTCGTGTTGGCCGAGGTTGCACTCGCCCTTGGCGCTCTCCGGGGTGAGCCCGGCACCGGCCATCTCGGTACGGATCCGACGCAGCAGCGGCTCCACCCGGGCGGTCCCGAGCAGGGAGTAGTCCACGTTGTACTGGTTCGCCGGGGTGAGGTCGCGGTAGCCGCGCCGCCAGGCGTCCTCGTACGAGTCGCGGAACAACACGAACTCCAGCTCGGTGCCGGCGTACGCGGTCAGCCCGTGCTCGGCCAGCCGGTCCAGTTGCCGGCGCAGGATCTGCCGGGGTGAGGCGACCACGTCACCGGAGCCGTCCAGCCAGGCGAGGTCGGCCAGCAGCATCGCCGAGCCGGGCTGCCAGGGCACCCGGCGCAGGGTGGCGAAGTCCGGCACCATGGCGAAGTCGCCGTAGCCGCGCTCCCAGCTCGACATCGCGTACCCGTCGACGGTGTTCATGTCGACGTCCACCGCCAACAGGTAGTTGCAGCCCTCGCTGCCGCCCTCGACGACCTGGTCGAGGAAGAAGGGCGCGTGGAACCGCTTGCCCTGCAACCGGCCCTGCATGTCGACCAGGGCCAGCACCACCGTGTCGATCTCGCCATCGTCGACGGCGACCCGCAGTTGTTCCAGCGTGAGCGGCGCATTCCTCATGAGCGGGCCTCCATCACCAAGGTCTACTGGCAAACCGGATCACCGTCAATGCCCCCACCGGCGCGGGCGGCAAACCCGGCGGGGCGGCCGCGACGGCCACCCCGCCGGTCGCGGGTCAGGCCGGGCCGTCGACAGGCGTCGGGTCGGCTGCCGGGGCACGTTCCTCGACGGTACGGACGGGGCCGGTGAACCACTTCCGGGCCGAGGCGTACCACCACACGGCGACCACGAGCAGCACCCCGCCGACGGCGAGGGGCGCATAGTTCACCGCCGACCAGGTGAACTCGTCGTTGCCGGGCACCCCGGCGGGCACGATCGGCAGCACGAAGTACACGGCGATGACCGCGATCTCGATGACCGCGATCCAGCCGAACAGTTTGTACTTGCGTCCCAGCGTCCACGGACCGGGCACGAATCGGTCGCCCATGCGCAGCCGCAGCGCGATCGGGATGAGGAAGGACAGGTAGAGGCCGAGCACCGCGACCGAGACCACCGCGTAGAAGGCGATCGGGATGCCGGCCGAGCTCTCGTAGAGCGCCGGCAGGGTGAGCACCAGGCCGGCGATCGTGGCGCCGATGATCGCGTTGACCGGGGTGCCGTTGCGGTCGACCTTCGACCAGAGCCGCCAGCCCGGCACGGCCCGGTCGCGGCTGAACGCGTACGCCATGCGACTCATCGACGTCACGCAGCTCATCCCGCAGAAGAACTGCCCGATGGTGGAGATGATGATGACGATCTTGAAGAAGACCGGGGTCAGCGCGGACTCGAAGATGGCGCCGGAGAAGCCGCCGGCGGCGTTGACCGCCTCGACGTCGGTGGCCGCGAACAGGAAGGCCAGCAGCAGGATCCAGCCACCGACCGCCGAGTAGAAGATCGACTGCCAGAGTCCCTTGGCGGCGGCCTGGGACGCGCCCCGGGTCTCCTCGGACACGTGCGCGCAGGCGTCGAAGCCCGTGATCGTGTACTGGGTGAGCAGGAAGCCCAGCGGCAGGACGTAGAACCAGAACGTCAGGCCGCCGGTGTCACCGTCACCGAAGCCCGAGTTGTTGAACCGCTCGGTGAACACGAACTGGAAGCTCTGGTGGTTGTCCGGGACGAACACCAGGATGGCCACCACGACGGCGGCGCCGGCCACGTGCCACCAGACCGAGACGTTCTGGAGTACGTCGATGATCCGGTGCCCGTAGATGTTGATGAGGCCGTGCAGGGCCAGGATGATCACGAACAGGACGAACGCCTGCCGCAGCGTCCCGGCCCAGCCGTCGAAGAGCGCCGACAGGGTGAGGTTGAGAAAGGTCGCACAGCCGTAGTCGACCGACGCGGTGACCGCGACCAGGCCGATCAGGTTCAACCAGCCGGTGAACCAGCCGTGCGCCGGGCGACCCATGGTCGCCGCCCACCAGTAGATGCCGCCCGCCGTCGGGTACGCCGACACCAGCTCGGCCATGCAGAAGCCGATGATCAGGATGAACAGTGAGATCAGCGGCCAGCCCCAGGAGATGGCGACCGGTCCGCCGTTGTTCCACGCCTGGCCGAACGTGGTGAAGCAGCCGGCCAGGATCGAGATGATCGAGAACGAGATGGCGAAGTTGGAGAAGCCGCTCCACTTGCGGCGCAGTTCCTGCTTGTAGCCGAGTTCGGCGAGTCGCCGGGCGTCGTCGTCCATTGGTTGCTCTGCGGTCGGAACGGGCGTCGTGGCCACTGCGCACCTCCCTGAGGTGGTTCCGTCAACGAGTGCGCAAAGTGTCGTCCCGATGATCAGGGGCGGTCAATACATCACGGGTACCGTCCCGCTAATCCCGTTGCCACCGCACGCTGGACGACCGCATGCTGTTACCCGTGACCAGGCCCGATGGCGACGGGCTCCGCCGGGCGCTCGGCAACGTCCGGCACACGGTGGCGCGGGGCGCCGCCTCTCTCTCGCGTACGGCCTCCCGCCGTATCCGACAAAGGCGCCCCGCGCCGCCGCGCCCGGCCCTGGCAGGGCTGTTCGGAACCGTCCCGAACGCCGTCCACCGTTGCCCCGGTTGATCCGGCGCCCCCATCGTGGAGTGATCCGGCCGACCTGATTGCGGCCGGCACACGACCGGGAGGACGCCCAGTGCTGCGAAGGATCTCAACCATCGCTCTGGCCACGCTCATGCTGTTGCCCGTCGGCGCGACGGCGGCCCAGGCGGGCACCGCTGCCGCGCGGACCGCCGCCCTCTACGACATCGTCGTCGAGACCACGAACGGCTCCGCGACGGCGTACCTGGAGGTCTACAACGCCTGGGAACTGTCGGTCTGCGACGACGCGAAGGACGGCTACCGTGCGCGGGCGGAGATGCGGAACCTCACCACGGGCAAGGTCATCGCGACCGCCGAGGACGCCAACGGCTCCTTCAATGCCTGCGACGAGAGCAACCACGCCTATCCCACTCCAAAGCTGAGCGACCACGTCCGGGTGACGGTGTGGGTGCAGGACGGCACGACAGGCGGCCGCCGGTACACCGCCTCCCAGGACTACTACTAGGACCGGCCGCACGGGGTGCCCGGCTACTGGCCGGGCGCCCCGTGCCCGCCGGTTCACGACGAGCCCGGACGTCAGACGGGTAGATCGACCACCACGCCCGGTCGGGCCGCGGCGACCGGTCCCGCGTACGCCTGCCGCGTCGAGCCCGGTGGATCAGGTCAGCAGGAGGCCGCCGACCCAGAGGGCGCCGATGGTCAGGCCGGCCAGGAACTCCACCAGCATGGACAGGCCGACCGCCTTGAGGGCCTGCACGGTGGACGGCCAGGCGAGCCGGTTGCTGCCCAGCCGCAGCCGCTCGGCCGCCCACACCCCCAGGACGAAACCCAGCAGCAGGCCGACCACGGGGATCACGAAGAACCCCACCAGCCCGAGCGCACCCCCGGCCAGCAGGGACGACGTCGGCACTCCGGTCCGCTTGAGGTTCCGCCCCGGCCAGAGATACTTCACGATCATGCCGCCGACCGCGACGAGCGTGGCGGCGGCGAACACCGCCCAACCCGCGAGGCCGACCCCGCCGAAGATCGCCCACACCAGTACCCCGCCCCAGCACAGCGGGAGCGCCGGCAGGCCGGGCACCACCACACCCGCCAGCCCGGCCACGATGGCCAGCGCGGCCACCACGGTCACCACCGTCTGCGAGTCGTTCAGGCTCACGCCGTCGCCTTCCGTCGGCACCACGCGGACCGGACCGGCCCGCCGCTCACGCCGTCGCCGTCCGTCGCCGGCCAGCCCGCGCGCCTCACGCCGTAGCCTGCCGGAGCCGAGCCGTGATGTCCTGCGCGGGCACCGGCGCGCCAAAGTACCGCCCCTGCCCGGTGTCGCAGCGCAGGGCCCGTAGCCGCTCCGCCTGCACGCCGGTCTCCACCGCCTCGGCCGTGACCCACAGCTCCAACGCGTGGGCCAATCTGACCAACGCGTCGACGATCCGCTCGTCGCGGTGGTCCGCCGCCTCGTCCGTACCGTCGGCGCGGATGCCCTCGACGAACGGGCCGGCCAGCTTCAGACAGTGGATCGGCAGCCGCCGCAGGTACGCGAGGTTGGAGTAGCCGGTGCCGAAGTCGTCGACCGCGAGTCGGACGCCCAGCGCCGCGAGCCGGTGCAGGCTGCGCAGCGGCTCGCCCGCGCTGCCCATGACGGCACTCTCGGTCAGTTCCAGTTGCAGCAGCTCCGCCGGCAGACCGCTGGTGGCGAGCGCGTCGGCCACCGTCGCGACGATCGCCGGGTCGTCGGCCTGCCGGGCGGCCAGGTTGACGCTGACCACCACCCGCGCCGCCGGGAACTCCCGCCACCATCGTTCGGCGTCGCGGCAGGCCTGCCGCAGCACCCACTCGCCGAGCCGGACGATCAGACCGGTCTCCTCGGCGAGGCCGATGAAGTGATCCGGACCGATGAGACCCAGCTCCGGGTGCTCCCAGCGGACCAGCGCCTCCACGGCGAGCATCGTGCCCTCCAGCAGCGACACGATCGGCTGGTAGTGCAGGACGAACTCACCCCGGTCCAGCGCGGCGGGCAGGCCGGCGACCAGCGCCGAGCGGGCGTGGTCCCGGGCGCTGCGCTCCGGGTCGTACACCGCCCACCGACCCCGCCCGGCCGCCTTGGCCCAGTAGAGCGTCGTGTCGGCGGCTTTCATCAGCTCCGAGGCGGTGGTCTCCGCGGCCGGGCAGTCCACGATCCCGACGCTGGCGGAGACCGCCAACTGCTGGTCGCCGACGTGTACGGGCGCGGCGACGGCGGCCAGCGCGGCCTCCGCCACGGCCACCGCGTCCTCGACGTCGCCACCGCCGTCGACCAGGATGACGAACTCGTCGCCGCCCATCCGGGCGACCAGGTGACCCCGGTCGGCCACACACTCGGCGAGCCGCCGGCCGATCGTCACCAACAGCCGGTCGCCGAGGTCGTGGCCGAGGCTGTCGTTGATGGTCTTGAAGCCGTCCAGGTCGAGGAAGCACACCCCGACCCGTTGGCCGGGGGCGGCGGTGTCGAAGACCCGGCCCAACGTCTCGAAGAACAACGTCCGGTTGGGGAGCCCGGTGAGCGGATCGTGCAGCGCCTGGAAGCGCAGCCGCTGTTGGAGCTCGTACCGCTCGGTGATGTCCTCGATCATCGCGACGGTGAACCGTGGCCGGCCGTCGTCGTGCCGGATCAGCGAGACGGCCAGATCCGTCCACACGACGCTGCCGTCCTTGCGGTAGTAGCGCTTCTGGACCCGGGCCGAGTCCTGCTTGCCCTCGATCAGCTCCTGGTACAGCTCCCACATGCCGGCGGCGTCGTCGGCGTGGAACAGCGTCGCCACGTTGATCTGGCGCAGCTCCTCGATCGAGTAGCCGAGCATCTCGGCGAAGGCCGCGTTGACGTCGATGATCTGCCCGTCCACCCCGGCGATCCCGATACCGATGGCGGCGCCCGTGAAGACCGCCCGGAACCGCGCCTCGCTGTCGCGCAACGCCTGCTCGACCTCGTCCCGCGCCTGCCACGCCGAACGGGCGATGCGCTCCTGCTGGGCGAAGGTGCGGTCGCGCAGCGCACGGGCGAACCCGGCCGCCAACGCGCCCTGCGCCGCCGCGATCCGGTCGCCCAGATCGGCGGGTCGACCGTCGGCCGCCAGCACCCGGGCGGGGAAGTCGTCACCGAGCGCGCGCAGCGACCACTCCAACGCCCGGGGCTCGGTCAGGTGCGCCTCCACCAGGGCCCGCCCCACCTCCTCGGCGGGACGGGCGCTGAACGGCTCGGCTCGCACGATCTCCGCCAGCCGGACGGTGTGCAGCAGCAGCAGCCGCTCGGTCTCGGCCGCGCTGAGCGGCACGAAACCGATGCGGCGTACGACACGGGCCCAGTCAGCGGCGTACGCCTCGACACCGGTCCGGCCGACGTCGACCCCGGTGGGGTCCGGGACGGCGGCCACGGGGTCAGCCGGCGGGCTGGTCGTACCGGGCGACGCCGCCGAAGGCGCCGAACCGCTCGGGGTGCTCGTCGACGTCCTCCGGCGAGTCGGGGCGCCACAGTGGCATGTGCACGACGCCCGGTTCGAGCACCGTCCAGTCGCCGAAGAAGCCGGTGACCTGCGCGCGGGAGCGCAGGGTGATCTCGGTGTCGGTCCGGGAGGAGAGACGCTGGGCGTCCAGCATCTCCTGTGGCTGGTCCTCGAAGGTGGAGTGCGAGACGACCAGGAAGCTGCCCGGCGCGGCGGCGGCCCGCAGGGTCGCCAGGATCTCGTCGGGACGGTCGGCCTCCGGAACGAAGTGCACCACCCCGGCCAGCAGGATGCCCATGGGACGCTCGAAGTCGATCAACCCGAGCCGTCGGGTCTCGGCGAGAATCCGCTCCGGCTCGCGCAGGTCGGCGTGGATCACCCCGGTCAGGTCGTTGCCCGCGAGCAGTTCCCGGCTGTGCGCGACCGCCACCGGGTCGATGTCGACGTAGACGACCCGGGCCTTCGGGTTGGCCGCCTGAGCCACCTCGTGCACGTTGCCCACGGTCGGGATGCCGGAGCCGATGTCCAGGAACTGGTCGATACCGGCGTCGAGCAGCACCCGGACGGCGCGGCGCAGGAAGTCGCGGCCGGAGCGCATGGTGGCCGCGAGATTCGGGGTCATGCTGGCGATCTGCTCGGCCAACTGCCGGTCGATCTCGAAGTTGTGCGCCCCGCCCAGGAAATAGTCGTACACCCGGGCCGCGCTCGGCCTGGTCAGGTCAATCTCGGTCGGCAGTGCGTCCGGCATCGGTGTGCCCCCCAGTTCGTCGCCGCAGCGCGAGGCGGCACCGGCGTCGACGGGCGTACGCGGCCGCCGGCCGACCCCGCGGGTCGTGTGGTGTGGACCACTCTAGGCCGCCGGCCACCGCGTACGGGAGATCCCCTCACGTAACTTTCCGCACTCAGGCGGCGGATTCCAGCAGCAGCGAGATGCCCTGACCGACACCGATGCACATGGTGGCGAGCGCCCGGCGGCCGCCCCGGCGGCGCAGCTCCAGGGCGGCGGTGAGCGCCAACCGCGCACCGCTCGCGCCCAGCGGGTGCCCGAGCGCGATCGCACCCCCGTTGGGGTTGACGTGCTCGGCGTCGACGGGCAGTCCCAGTTCACGCAGTACCGCCACGGACTGCGCGGCGAACGCCTCGTTCAGCTCGACGACGTCCACCGCGGCCAGGTCGACGCCGGTCCGGTCGAGCAGTTTGCGGGTGGCCGGCACCGGGCCGATCCCCATGATCCGGGGCGGCACGCCGGCCGTCGCCGCGCCGACGACACGGGCCAGCGGGGTCAGGCCGTACCGCCGCACCGCGGCCTCGCTGGCCACCAGCAGCGCCACCGCGCCGTCGTTGACGCCCGACGAGTTGCCGGCGGTCACCGTGCCGCCGTCGCGGAACGGCGTGGGCAGTGCGGCCAGCTTCTCCAGCGACGTCTCGCGCGGGTGCTCGTCGACCTCGACCAGTCGGGTCTCACGACGGCCGGCGGGAACGGACACCGGGACGATCTCCTCGGCGAACCGGCCGTCGGCCTGCGCCTTGGCGGCACGCTGCTGCGAGCGGTACGCGAAGGCGTCCTGCTCGGCACGGTCGACGCCGTACTCGGCGGCCACGTTCTCCGCCGTCTCGGGCATCGAGTCGATCCCCCAGCCGTCGCGCATCAGCGGGTTGACCAGCCGCCAGCCCAGGGTGGTGTCGTACATCTCGGCGGAGCGGGAGTACGCCGAGGTCGCCTTCGGGACGACGAAGGGCGCGCGGCTCATGCTCTCCACCCCGCCCGCGATCACCAGCTCGGCCTCCCCCGCAACGATGGAGCGGGCGGCGGTGGCGAGGGCGTCCAGACCGGAGCCGCAGAGGCGGTTGACCGTGCTGCCCGGCACCTCTTCGGGCAGCCCGGCGAGCAGCGCCGCCATCCGGGCCACGTTGCGGTTGTCCTCGCCGGCCTGGTTGGCGCAGCCGAGCACGACGTCGTCGACGCGGGCCCAGTCCACCGACGGGTGCCGGGCGACCAGCTCACGGATCACGTGGGCGGCCAGGTCGTCGGGGCGGACGCCGGCCAGCGCGCCCGCGTACCGGCCGATCGGGGTACGGACACCGGCCACCAGGTATGCCACGGTCATCGCGAGTCCTTCAGGGGTGCAGACGGCGGGGGTGGGGCACGCCCACCGGGTCGCGAGGGCTGCCGGCCGCCAGGATATCCACGCCGACAGCGGATAGGTTGACGGCATGGCCCGGGCCCAGTTCAGCGCAGAGACAAGTGGCGGCGGCGCGTTCGTCCGTCAGCCGAACCGGTTCACCGGTCGGGTCACCGGCGACTCGACCTCGCCTCCCGGCGGCGGTCCGGACGAGCAGGACCGCTGGCCGCTGGAGGCCGGCCGGTACCGGCTCATCTGGTGCCGCGCGTGCCCGTGGGCGCACCGGGCGAGGATCGTGCGGGGCCTGCTCGGGCTGGACGACGCGATCTCGCTGGGCACCGTCGACCCCATCCGGGACGAGCGGGGTTGGGCGTTCGCGCTCGACCCGGACGGCTTCGATCCGGTCCTCGGCGTCCGTTTTCTCTCCGAGGCGTACCTGGCCACCGACGAGGACTACACCGGCCGGGTGACCGTGCCGGCGCTCGTCGACACCCTGACCGGCCGGGTGGTCACCAACGACTACCCGCAGCTCACCCTCGACTTCTCCACCGAGTGGCGGTCACTGCACGCCCCCGACGCCCCGGATCTGTACCCGGTCGCGCTGCGCCCCGAGATGGACGCCCTGATGGCCGAGATCCACACCGACGTCAACAACGGCGTCTACCGGTGCGGCTTCGCGACCTCGCAGGAGGCGTACGACGAGGCGTTCCGGGCGCTCTTCGCCCGGCTGGACGCGCTCTCCGAACGGCTGGCGGGCCAGCGCTACCTGATGGGGGACGCGATCACCGAGGCGGACGTGCGGCTGTTCACCACGCTGGTCCGCTTCGACGCGGCGTACCACGGGCACTTCAAGTGCAACCGGAACAAGCTGACCGAGATGCCGGTGCTCTGGGCGTACGCCCGGGACCTGTTCCAGACGCCGGGTTTCGGCGAGACGGTGGACTTCGACCACATCAAGCGGCACTACTACGGCACCCACCGGGAGATCAACCCGACCGGCATCGTGCCGGCGGGTCCCGACGAGTCCGGCTGGACGACGCCGCACGGACGTGGCTGAGCCGAATCGGGCCGGCACCGCCACGACGCCTCGCGGCCACGGGGGCCTGGCCCGCCGGGTCGCCGGGTCGGCCGCCGCCGGCTGCGCGGTGGCCGGGGCGGTCGCCGTGACGGTCGCGGTGGTCGCCGGTCCCGGTCCGGGCTTCACCGGGTACGTGAGCGAGGCCGGTATCGCCGGCAGCGCGCACGCCGTGACGTACCGGATCGGGGTTCTGGCTCTTGCCGGCGCGTTGCTGTTGATCGCCGCGGCGCTGCCGCCCGGGGTCCGGGTCGCGCCGGCGCTGCTCGCCAGCGGCGCGGTGCTCACGGCGGTCTCCGGAACGGTGACCTGCTCCGCCGGCTGCCCGCTACCGCCGTTCGAGCGGACCACGGTTGCCGATCTGGTGCACGGCGGCGCGAGCATCGCGGCAACGGCGGCGGTGGTCCTCGCCATGGTGGCGTTGGCCGTGTCCGGGCCGGCCGGACCGGTGGTACGCCGTCTGGCGGCGGTGACGGCGGCGCTCGCCCTGCCGCTGTGCGCCACGATCGGCCTGGCCATGCTCGTGGTCGGCCGGGGCTCGCTGGCCGGCGTGGTGGAGCGGGTGGTTCTCGCGTTGGCCGTGCTGTGGGGCGCGGCCACCGGCACGGCCCTGGCCCTGACTTACCAACGCCGAAGCCTGTAAGGAGCGTCACGCGCATCACACCTTGCAGATCGAACTTATCGGCGTATCGTCGACCAACGATGAACAACGTCTGGGGCCTCACCGTCCGCCTGTATGTCGATCTTCGACTGCAGGCCAGCGGCATCTGTCCGGCGTAGCCGTCCTCCACACGCCTACCCCGACCAGACCACCCCACTTGGACATCTCATGCCCTTCGGCCTGCGCAAAATTCCCTTCTCCGTGCAGATCCTGCTCGGCCTCGTACTCGGCGTGGCGCTCGGCTTCCTGGCCCGCGCCAACGACGTGAGCTGGCTGACCACCACCCTGCACACCGTCGGCTCCCTCTTCATCCAGCTCCTCAAGCTGGCCGTACCGCCGCTGGTCTTCACCGCCATCGTGGTCAGCGTTGTCAGCCTGCGCGGCGTGGCCAACGCCGCCCGGCTCGCCCTCAAGACCCTCATGTGGTTCGGCATCACCGCGCTGATCTCGGTGAGCATCGGTATCGGCCTCGGCCTGCTCGTCGACCCCGGCCGGGGCGTGACCCTCGACCTGGGCGGCGCGGCGGCACCGAAGAAGACCGGCTCGTGGACGGACTTCCTCACCGGCATCGTGCCCACCAACCCGGTCGGCGCGTTCGTCGAGGGCAACGTCCTGCAGATCGTCTTCCTCGCCGTCGTCATCGGCGCGGCGGCCCTGCTCGTCGGTGAGGCCGCCGAGCCGTTCGTGGCGCTGAACCGCTCGCTGCTGGAGATCGTGCAGAAGGCCCTCTGGTGGGTCATCCGGCTCGCCCCGATCGGCACGCTCGGCCTGATCGGCAACGCCGTCGCCTCATACGGCTGGGACCTGCTGGCTCCGCTGGCGAAGTTCACGACCGCCGTCTACGTCGGCTGCGCCATCGTGCTGTTCGTGGTCTACCCGCTGGTGCTGATCCTCGCCGGCCGACTCAACCCGCTGCGCTTCTTCGCCGGGGCCTGGCCCGCGATCGAGCTGGCCTTCGTGTCCCGCTCCTCGGTGGGCACCATGCCGGTGACCCAGCGCTCCGTCGAGCGCCTCGGCGTCCCCCGCGAGTACGCCTCGTTCGCGGTGCCGTTCGGCGCCACCACGAAGATGGACGGCTGCGCCGCGATCTACCCGGCCCTCGCCGCGATCTTCGTGGCCCAGGTGTTCGGCGTGCAGCTCGGCCTCACCGACTACCTGCTCATCGCCTTCGTCTCGGTGGTCGGCTCGGCGGCCACCGCCGGCCTGACCGGCGCGATCGTGATGCTCACCCTCACCCTGAGCACGCTGGGCCTGCCGCTGGCCGGGGCCGGCCTGCTGCTCGCCATCGACCCGATCCTGGACATGATGCGCACCGCCACCAACGTGGCCGGGCAGGCACTGGTGCCGACCGTCGTCGCCGCCCGGGAGGGCACCCTCGACCGGGCCGCGTACGACTCGGCCGGCCGACGTGACCTCACCGAGCCGGAGACCGTGGCCGCCGACACCCGCCCGGAGCTGAACCCCGTACCCGCCTGACCCGTTTCCCCACGGCGACGGACCCCTCGACAGCGGGGTCCGTCGTCGTACCGAGAGGATGAGCACATGAGTTCCCTGTTCACACCGCTGGCCCTGCGTGGGGTCACCCTGCCCAACCGCGTCGCCGTGGCGCCGATGTGCCAGTACTCCGCCGGCCCGGACGGCCTGCCCACCGACTGGCATCTCGTCCACCTCGGCACCCGCGCGATCGGCGGGGCCGGACTGGTGCTGACCGAGGCGACCGCCGTACTCCCCGAGGGTCGGATCTCCCCGCAGGACACCGGGCTGTGGTCCGACGCGCACGTGGACGCCTGGCGGCCGGTGACCGCGTTCGTCGCCGCGCACGGCGCGGTGCCGGCGGTTCAGCTCGCACACGCCGGCTTCAAGGCCTCCACCTACCGACCGTGGGACTCGGGCAACGGCGGGGTGCCGGACGCCGAGGGCGGTTGGACGCCGGTCGCCCCGAGCGCCGAGCCGTTCAGCCCCACCTACCGGACGCCGACCACCCTCGACGCGGCGGGCATCGCGGGCGTGGTCGACGCGTTCGCCGCCGCCGCCGAGCGGGCCCTCGCCGCCGGCTTCGCCGCGGTGGAGGTCCACGCCGCGCACGGTTACCTGCTCAACGAGTTCCTGTCGCCGCTGACCAACCACCGCACCGACTCCTACGGCGGTGACCGGGCCGGCCGGATGCGGCTCACCCTGGAGGTCGCCCGCGCGGTACGCGCCGCCGTCGGCGAGAGCGTGCCGGTGCTCACCCGGATCTCCGCGACCGACTGGGTCGAGGGCGGCTGGACCGTCGAGGACAGCGTCGTGCTCGCCGGGGAGCTGGCCGCCGTCGGCGTCGACCTCGTCGACACCTCCTCCGGGGGCGTCAGCACCGAGCAGCGCATCCCGCTGCTCGGCCCCGGCTACCAGGTGCCGCTGGCCGCCCAGATCCGCCGCGAGGCCGGCGTACCCACCGGCGCGGTCGGCCTGATCGTCGAGCCGGAGCACGCCGAGCAGATCATCGCCAGCGGCGAGGCCGACCTGGTGCTGCTCGGCCGGGAACTGCTGCGCGACCCGTACTGGCCGCGCCGCGCCGCCGCCAAGCTCGGCGTCGCGTACAGCGGTCCCGCCCAGTACGCCCGCGCCTGATCCGAACGCGGTACGGGCGGCTGTCGATCCGGACAGCCGCCCGTACCCGTTTCTCAGCCGGCGAGGTGCGACCAGTCGCCCTCCAGCTCCCGCCAGGTCCCCTGGGCCGCCACCGTGCCCTCCCCCAACACCACCACGTGGTCGGCCCGGACCAACGCGGCACGCTTGGCGGTGGACCCCACCACGGTCACGCCGTGCGCCCGCAGCGCCTGCCACAGCGCCAGCTCCGTCGTGACGTCCAGCGCCGACGACACGTCGTCCGCGACCAGCAGTTCGGTACGCGGCGCCAGCGCCCGGGCCAGGGCCAGCCGCTGCAGCTGCCCGCCGGAGAGCCGGGTGCCCTTGTGCCCGATGAGCAGGCCCAGCCCACCCCCGGCGGCGGCCAGGTCGTGGTCGAGCTGGGCCGTGCTGACCGCGTCCGCCGCGTCCACCTGGTGGCCGAGCGCGATGTTCTCGACCACCGTGCCGGAGAGCACCCGGGGCAGCTGACCGACGTACCCCACCTGGTTCGGGCGTAGGAACAGCTCGGGCTCGGTGACCGTGTCACCGTTCCACCGCAGCTCGCCGGTGTGGTGCACGATGCCGGCCAGCGCCCGCAGCAGCGAGGACTTACCCGCTCCGACCGGCCCGACGACCAGCACCAACTGCCCACGCTGGACCGTCAGGTCCACGTCGCGCACGGCGACCGTGCCGTCGGAGTGCACCACCGAGAAGCCGCGCAGCTCCAACCGGCGCAGCGGGCGGCGGGGCGGTGGCGTCGGCGCGGGCGCGGTGCCGCCGGCCAGATCTACCGCCGGCACCCCCACCGAGTACGCCCCCACGCCCGTCATCGCCACCGTCCGCCGGGTCCACACCCGTGCCGACGGCAGTTGGGAGATCAACGACGCGGTGGTCCAGGCGAACCACCGGGCCGCGCCCAGCGTGGAGACGGCCACCAGCACCGCGCCGGCCGACAGATCGCCGCCCAGGTAGAGGGCCCACGCGCCGATCGGCAGCAGCCCGCTGACCACCGACGGCGTCGACCGGGACCACACCTGCACGGCGATCTCCCGGCGCTGCCGGTCACTGCGCAGCACGTCCAGGTCGGACAGGTGACGCAGCACCGCCGATGTCGCGCCGGCGAGCTTGACCGTCCGCGCCGCGGAGAGCGCGGAGACCAGCGCGGTGGCGAAGGCGGCCCGCGCCGCGACGGTCGCCCGCGCCGCGCGCTCCAGCTTCGGCCCGAACAACGTCGCGGCCAGGCCGGAGACCACCATCGTGCCGAGGAAGAACAGCCCCGGTACGACGCTGCCGGTGACCGCCGTCATGGCCACCACCAGCACCACCGCCACGCTCTGGTCCAGCACGTTGTCGGCGAGCTGCACCACCCGCTCGGTGTCGCCGCCCTGGGCCACCACCTCCGCCGGGCTGTGCGAGCTGACCCGGCGAGGGCCGGTCTGGCCGTGCACCAGCCGCAGGCCGATCCGCAGCATCTGCCGCACCCACCAGTGCGGGAACCAGACGTGCGTGTAGAACGGCAGCGGCAGGGTGACCAGCAGTCCGGCCACGATGCCCAACGCCGGCAGGTACGGACTGCCGGATCCGTCGACCAGGTCGGCCCACAGCCACGGCAGCAGCGGACCGTCCAGCCCGAGCAGGCTGAGCCCGAGGAACAGGGCGATCGCGGCGGCTCCGTACCGGGGATCGTTGGTGCAGAGCCGGATGATCTCCCGGAAGGTCCGCGCCGGCGGCGTCGGCGGCAACGGCGGCGGGTCGGTACGCGACGCCGACACGGGCCCGCCCTCGACCGCCGCATCCACCGGCTCAGCGGCGCCCGGGCCGACGGTGCGCGGGCCGGCCAGCAGGCCGACGCTGGCGATGTCCGGGCTGGCGGTGCTCGGGCCGGCCAGAAGGCCGACGCTGGCGATGTCCGGGCTGGCGGTGCTCGGGCCGGCCAGCAGGCCGGCCGCATCCGTGTCCGGGCCGGTCGGCAGGCCGACACCGGCGGCGGCCGGACTGGCCGACACGTCGGCGTCGGCGGTGCTCGGGCCGGTCAGGAGGTCGGTGCCGCCGCCGGTGCGGGACGCCGACGCCCCGCCGGCGTAGACGGCGGCGTGACTGGTCGCCAGCAACTCGGCGAACCGGGTCGACGTCTCCAACGGACCGGCCTCGACCACCGCGCCGTCGGCGAGCACCACCACCTCGTCGCAGCGGCGCACCGAGGAGAGTCGGTGCGCGATGACGATGCCGATCCGGTCGCGCAGCAGTCGCTCGGTGGCCCGCTGCACCCGCGTCTCGGTCACCGGGTCCAACCGGGCGGTGGCCTCGTCGAGGATCACCACGTGCGGGTCACGGACCAGGATCCGGGCGAACGCCACCAACTGCTCCTGGCCGGCGGAGAGCACGTGCCCGCCCTCCCCCAGCCGGGTCGCCAACCCGTCGGGCAGCTCGGCAATCCAGCCGGCCAGGCCCAGTTCGTCGAGCGCCCGCGCGGCGGCGTCCAGCAGGTCCGGGTCGTAGAGCGCGACGTTCTCGGCGAGCGTGCCGGCCACGATCTCGGTGCGCTGCGGCACCAGCGCCACCCAGCGGCGCAACTCCTCCACGTCGAGGTCGCACAGGTCGGTGCCGCCGAGGAAGACGGTGCCCGGCGGCACGTCCACGGCCCGGGTGAGCACCTTCGCCAGGGTCGACTTGCCCGACCCGGTACGCCCGATCAGGGCGTATGAGCGCCCCCGCGCGAAGGTGAGGCTGAGCCCGCGCAGGGCCGGACCCCGTCCACTCTCCGGGCCGCTCACCTCGTACCCGAATGTCAGGTCCCGGATGCGCAGGTCACCCTCGACCGGGGTGGCCCCGCCGACCGGTTCCTGCCGAACCTTCTGGAGCAACTGCACGCGGGCCCATGCGCCCAGGGCCTCCTGTAGTTCGGGCACCATCCGGCCGACGTGTTCCGCGGTGGCCCCGAAGGCCAGGGCGAGTAGCCAGATGGCGGTGAGCCGGGCGGCGTCGACCCGGCCGGTGGCCAGGGCCCAGGCCCCGCCGAGCACCACCACGCCGACACCGACCCGGATCGTGGCCGTGGCGACCGTCGCCACCTTGGCGGAGAGCACCCAGACCCGATTGCCGCGGGACAACACGGCGGCGGCCCGCCGGGCATAGAGTCGCAGCACGTACGGCTGGGCCAGGCTGGTCCGCACGTCGTCCTGGCCGTGCACCGCCTCCTCCATCACAGCGGCCAGGTCGGACCATGCCTCTTCCTCGATCATCCGGGCCGGGCCGATCCGTGCCGTGGGCCGGCGCAGTCCCACCCCGAGCACCACGGTCAGCAGCAGCATCGCGATGCCGGCCGGCCACCAGACGGCGAGCGCGACCACCATCGACAGCAGACCGACACAGAGCCCCTGGGCGAGCCGCGAACCCTGGTTACGAACCGCCGACGCCACCTGGTAGACATCCCCGTCGATGCGGTCCAGCAGCTCGCCCACCGGCGTGGTCTCGAGGCTCGGTAGATCCTGCCCGAGCGCGACCCGGCAGAGCCGCCTCCGGACGTCGGCGGACCAGTCGGCGGTCAGCCCGGCCATCACCAGGCTCACCACCAGGTCGCTGAGCACCACGGCGGCCAACGCGGCGGCGAGGACCGTGAAGGAAACGGCCGACCGGTGTACGAGCACCGCGCCGGCGAGCGCGGACGCGCCCGCCTGACCGGCGGCGCCCAGCACGATCAGGATGGCCACGAGCGTCATACGGCGTGGCGAGGTGTCCCACAGATCACGGAGCAGGCGCATGGAAAGTTCCTCCGGACGTGGGTGGCGGAACACCCAGCGTGCCGGCAGCGCCCCGGTCCCCTCAACCGATTTAACCGCCCCTGAGCAGGACATCCCCCGATGCCCGGTGCGCCGACAACCGGGGGGCGAGACCTGCGCGGGCCCCGGCTCGACATGATCGACACGAGATCCCCGATCCGGGGGCATCAACCGGCCCCGGACCGCCATGATCGACTCGACATCGCCGATCCGGAGGCATCAACCGGCCCCGGATACCCCGACTTCGGCGATGTCGAGTCGATCACCGCCCGGGCACCCGCCCGAGCACCCCAGGCGGCACCACCGGCACCATGCCCAATCGGCCCCACCCCGGGCCAGGATGATCGACACGAGATCACCGATATCGCGGTGTCATCCGGCCCCGGATACCCCGACTTCGGCGATGTCGAGTCGATCACCGCCTGGTTGCTTTGCAACTGGCCACGCCGACCGCGCCCGCTGGGCGGTATGTCCTTTTCTGAGGTCTTCGCGGGGGTGACCGGACGCACGGCTGGGCCGGAATCGTGGCGCGCCGCCGGTCGTTACACACCCTGACGATCGCAGGACCAAGGCTGAGCCGCCCGCCCGTCAAGCCGGTGGGGAAATGACCGGCCCGCCCAGGTCGCGGTGACCGCCCCGCAACACCCGGGCCACCCCACCTGGGGGAATGACCCCAGGCGGCAGGTCGTTACAGACGGACCGGCGCGGCGAGCCCCGGCAGACTCCCTGCCTACGGGAATGGCCCCGGACCGAAGGTCGTTACACATGGACCGGCCGCTGCGAGGAACCCGCCCGCCCCCGGGAATGGCCCCGGACCGAAGGTCGTTACACACGGACCCGGCACGACGAGCCCCGCTCACCGCGGATCGTCAAGCCCCCGGGAATGGCCCCGGCCGGCAGGTCGTTACACACGGACCGGCCGCCACGAGCCCTCCGCTCGCAGGCCGCCCCCCAGACTTTTGAGCGCCCGGACGAGGTGCTGACACCCCCGTCACCTGATCCCCCCGAACGGGTGGTGTGGGTGTTTCCTACCCCCGAAGGAGCAACCCCCCATGAACACGATCTTCCGTAAGAGCATGCTGTCCGTTGCTGGTCTCGCGTTCGCCGGCGGTGTCTTCGCCGGCCCGATCGCCGCCCACGCCGCCACCCCGGCCGTGGACGCCAAGCCCGTCGCCGCAGCGGTGCAGACCACCGCACCCAAGCCGCAGGGCGACCAGTCGCACATCGACCTCAACGGTGAGCAGACCGCCAACGCCAAGGCCATCATCGCGGCCACCAAGAAGGCCGGCCTGCCCGAGCGGGCCGCGGTCATCTCCATCGCGACGAGCCTGCAGGAGTCCAAGCTGGAGAACCTGGGCCACCTCGGCGACGCCAACGACCACGACTCCCTCGGCCTGTTCCAGCAGCGCCCCACCTCCGGTTGGGGTACGCCGGAGCAGATCACCAACCCCGAGTACTCCACCACCGCGTTCCTCAAGGGCCTCAAGCAGGTCGACGGCTGGCAGGACATGCCCCTGACCGACGCCGCCCAGACCGTACAGGTCTCCGCCTACCCGGACGCCTACGCCCAGTGGGAGCAGCAGGCCACCGACCTGGTCGCCCACAACTGGAACAGCTAAGAACCACCGATGGCCGGCACCCCGACAACGGGTGCCGGCCATCGACGTACCTTCAGAAGAGGACCGTGGCGAGCGTGCCGACCGGTTGGAAGCCGCAGCGTTCGTAGACTCGGCGGGCCGGAAGGTTGAAGTCGTTGACGTACAGGCTGACCGTGGGAGCGACCCGGGCCAGCGCGTCGCTCACCACGGCGGCCATCGCGGCGGCGGCGATGCCACGGCCCCGCCATTCCGGGGCGACCCACACACCCTGGACCTGGGCGGTCCGCTTGGTCACGACGGCCAACTCGGCCTTGAACACGACCTTGCCGTCAACGAACCGGGCGTACGCGCGGCCGGCGCGGACCAGGTCGTTGACCCGACGTCGGTAGCTGCGGCCGGCGTCCTCGGCGAGCGGGGAGACGCCCACCTCTTCGGTGTACATGGCGACCGCCGCCGGAAAGAGTCGGTCGACCTCGCCGGGGCGGACGCGGCGTACCTCCGGATCGGCCGGAACGGCCGGCGTCGTGTCGGTGGCCAGCAGCGGCTGGTTGGGGCGGACGTCGCGGGCCGGGCCCCACGTGTGGGAGAGCCGGTCCCAGAGGGCGAGGACGGCGTCCGCGCGGCCGACGATCGAGGAGCAGAGCCGGTCCTCCCCGGCGAGCAGGTCAGCGAAGGCGGACACGGCGGCGTCGCTGGCGAGCACCGGCGTCAGGTTGCCGCCGAGCCAGCACAGTGATTCGAGGTTGCGGCGGGCGCCGTACCCCAGGATCCGCCCTTCGGCCCGCCACCAGGACAGTCCGCGCGCGGCGATGCGCTCGGCGACCTGCGCGCCCGCGAACGGGTCGCGGTCGAGCAGTCGCTCGACCGCGCGGCGCTCCGATTCCCCCAGTTGCCGTACCGGCACCGTCAGCACGACTACCACCCTGCCAGATCGACCCCCCGCCCCGCCGGCCGAGTGGCGAGCCCGACCTCAGATGGTCGCCGGCTCGGTGACCCGGCTGGTCGGTCGGGTCCGGCCCGCCCACCGGACGACCGGGGGCACCAGGGCGCCGAGCAGGAGGAAGAGCCCGGCCAGCACGAGCCATCCCGGTACGCCCCAACCCAGGGCGAGGCTGGTCACGACGACGGGCGCGAGCATCTTGCCCAGCTCGTAACCCATGCCGTACGTCCCCTGGTACTGCCCGTGCGCGTCGGCCGGGGCCAGCCCGAAGGAGATTCCCCACCCGGCGGCGGAGTGCCACAGCTCCCCGATCACGTGCGCCAGCGATCCGACGCAGAGCAGGCCGATGGCGCCCGGTGTGGGCAGTGCGCCGCTGGCGGCGAACAGTACGCAGGCCAGGGCGATGACCGCCCCCGCTCGGCGGGACGCGCGGGCGGCTCCCGGCAGGGTGACGGCAGCGCGGGCCGCCCGGACCTGCAGGAGCACCACCAGCACGGTGTTGACCAGCGTCAACACCGAGATCATCCAGACCGGAGCGGTGGTGTGCCCGGCGATCCACAGCGGCAGGGCGAGGGTGAGCAGGCTGAAGTGCATGGACATCAGCCCGTCGAGCAGGGTGAAGGCGAGGAACGGCCGGTCCCGTAGGGCGACCAGGCGGGGTCCGCGCGTCGGGGCGTCGACGGGGGCGCGACGGTGGGCAGCCGGACGGAGATCGCCGCTGCGGCCAGCGACGCCACCGCCGTGGCCAGGATCAGGGTTGAGGTAGCCGGTACGGGTATCGGCGGCGATGGCGAAGCCGCCGAGGACGGCCCCGACGGAGATTCCGACGTTGGTGGTGGCTCGCAGGTAGGCGCGCGTGTGCACGCGCTGGTCGGCCGGGACCGCGCCGGCGATGAGGGCTCCCCGGCCACCGCGCTCTACGGCGTCGGCGAGCGCGGTGGCGGCACCGACCAGGACGAACGCGGGGAACGATCGGACGGTGATCAGAGCGGCGGTCAGGACGCCGGCCGCGATCAGCCCGCCCACCTGCACCCCGCGCGGGCCCACCCGGTCGGCCAGGTAACCGCTCGGCGTGCTCGCGAGCACGCCGACGAGCGCCGAGATGGTCAGCCCGACGCCAACCTGGGTCGCCGACAGGCCGACCGAACGGGTGAGGAAGAGCGCGCTGGCGACCAGCCACAGACCCCGCCCGGTGGTCCTGACCAGGGTGCCGAGCGTGAGGATCCGGGCCGGGCCCGGCGGTGGGAGCAGGCGCATACGGGCACCCTAACAAGACGTACGTACGGTTTGCATACCCGACGCCGGCCTCGACTTGTCGGCGATGCATTGCCGATATATCGTTGATGCATCAGCGACAGTACGTAGAGAAGGAGAACCCGATGCGGTTCCATCGACAGCACGGCCCGATGCACGAGGCCCGGATGCGGGGCTTCGGCTTCCCGCCGGTCCCGCCCGGCCCCCACGAGCACGGCCACGAGCACGGCGGGCGCGGCCGTGGTCGCGGGCACGGCCGCGGCAGGGGGCGACGCCCCAACGTCCGCGGCGCGGTGTTGGCCCTGCTCACCGAGCGGCCGATGCACGGCTACGAGATGATTCAGGAGATCGACTCCCGCACCGGCGGGGCCTGGCGGCCCAGCCCGGGTTCGATCTACCCCACGCTCCAGCTTCTGGAGGACGAGGGTGTGATCGCCGCCAGCACCGAGGAGTCCAGCGGCGGACGGAAGCGGTTCACCGTTACCGAGGCCGGTCAGGCCGAGGCCACCGCCGCCGCGCAGACGCCGCCCTGGGCGGACGTCGCCCAGGACACCGTGAGCAGTTGGCACGACATCCGCGACTCCGGCGCGCAGGCGATGAACGCCCTGCGGCAGGTGATGATGCACGGCACCGACGACCAGCGTGAGCGGGCCGCCCAGGTCCTCGACGAGACCCGACGCAAGCTGTACGCGATCCTCGCCGAATCCGACTGAGCTGCGCCAGAACGAATGCGGGCCGCTCCCCGAGGGGGAACGGCCCGCATTCGTCGAACTGGCTCAGTGCACGGTGACCGTCGGGCCGGTGACCAGCCCGCGCAGCTCCTCGGGCAGCTCGGCGCCCATCTCGTCGGCGATGCGCAGCGCCTCTTCGATCAGCGTCTCCACGATCTGGCCCTCGGGCACGGTCTTGACGACCTGCCCCTTGACGAAGATCTGACCCTTGCCGTTGCCGGAGGCGACGCCGAGGTCGGCCTCGCGGGCCTCGCCCGGACCGTTGACGACGCAGCCCATGACGGCTACCCGCAGCGGCACCGGCAGCCCTTCGAGGCCGGCGGTGACCTCCTCGGCGAGCTTGTAGACGTCCACCTGGGCACGACCGCAGGACGGGCAGGAGACGATCTCCAGACCGCGCTCGCGCAGGCCGAGGGACTCCAGGATCTGGTTGCCGACCTTGATCTCCTCGACCGGCGGGGCGGAGAGCGACACCCGGATGGTGTCGCCGATGCCCTCGGCCAGCAGCGCGCCGAAGGCGACCGCCGACTTGATGGTGCCCTGGAAGGCCGGCCCGGCCTCGGTGACGCCGAGGTGCAGCGGGTAGTCGCACTGCTCGGCGAGCTGCCGGTACGCCCGGATCATCACGACCGGGTCGTTGTGCTTCACCGAGATCTTGATGTCGCGGAAGCCGTGCTCCTCGAAGAGCGAGCACTCCCACAGCGCCGACTCGACGAGCGCCTCGGCGGTGGCCTTGCCGTACTTGGCGAGCAGTCGCTTGTCCAGCGAGCCAGCGTTGACGCCGATCCGGATCGGCGTACCGGCGGCGGAGGCCGCAGCGGCGATCTCCTTGACCTTGTCGTCGAACTGCCGGATGTTGCCCGGGTTGACCCGGACGGCCGCGCAGCCGGCGTCGATGGCGGCGAAGACGTACTTGGGCTGGAAGTGGATGTCGGCGATCACCGGGATCTGCGACTTCTTGGCGATCGCGGGCAGCGCCTCGACGTCGTCCTGGGACGGCACCGCCACCCGGACGATCTGGCAGCCGGACGCGGTCAGCTCGGCGATCTGCTGCAGGGTCGCGTTGACGTCGGAGGTGAGGGTCGTGGTCATCGACTGCACGGACACCGGCGCGCCGCCACCGACCGGCACCGAGCCGACCATGATCTGGCGGCTGGCCCGGCGGGGTGCGAGCGGCGGGGGCGGCACAGCGGGCATGCCGAGACTGATAGCGGTCACTTCAGCACTCACCTTGGGAAGAGCGTGATCGGGTTGACGACGTCCGCGGTGATGGTCAGCAGCGTGAACACGCCACCGATCAGGATCACCGCGTACGTGAAGGGCATCAGCTTGAGATAGTCCACCCGACCCGGGTCGGCCCGGCCGATCCGCGCGTAGAGCCAGGAGCGGGCCCGCTCGAACCAGGCGATGGCGATGTGGCCGCCGTCCAGGGGGAGCAGCGGGAGCAGGTTGAACACGCCGATGAAGAAGTTCAGCGAGATGAAGAGCAGGACGAACATCAGCCAGGCCCCGTGGGCGACCGCCTCGCCGCCGAGGCGGCTGGCCCCGACCACGCTGATCGGGGTGTCCACGTCACGTTCGCCGCCGGTGATGGCGGTCCACAGCGCGGGGACCTTCTGCGGCAGCCGCTGCAACGCCTCGACGGTGCCGACGGCCAGCCCGCGGGTGAAGTCGCCGGTGGCGCCGAACGCGGCGACCGGACCGTACGTGACGAGGTTCGGGGTGGTGATGGTGAGCCCGACGCCGAGCGCGGCGACCGGACCGATGGTGCCCTTCGGGTTGTCGAGCGGCGGACGCTCCGTCTGGGCCAGCACGGTGCTGGTCTCGGCGGCCTGGCCGTCGCGGACGTACCCGATCTTCACGGTCTCGCCGGGCTTCAACGCGCGCAGCCCGGTGAGCATCTCACCGTAGTTGTTCACCGGCTTGCCGTTGAGTGAGGTGATCCGGTCGCCGTCGCGAAGCTGGGCCTGGGCCGCCGGGCTGGCCGGGTCACCGGGGGCGCAGGCGCGCTGGTCGATCTTCGGCATCACGCAGTCGGAGAGCGAGATCACCGCCGGCTCCTGCCGGACCTGCGCGTCGTTCGTGGGGAACTTGGGATTGGGCAGGCCGAGGGTGACGGCCGCCAGCCAGATGGTGACGAGCGCCAGCGCGAAGTGGGTGATCGAGCCCGCGGACATGACGATCGTGCGCTTCCACACCGGGAAGCGCCACATCGCGCGCGGCTCGTCGGCCGGGTCGACATCGTCGTCGTTCGGCGTCATCCCGACGATCTTGCAGAAGCCACCGAGGGGGATGCCCTTGATTCCGTACTCGGTCTCGCCCCGCTGGAACGACCAGATGGTGGGGCCGAAACCGACGAAGTACTTCGTGACCTTCATCCCGAACGCCTTGGCGGTCAGCATGTGACCCGCCTCGTGCAGGCTGACCGAGATGAGAATGGCCAGGGCGAAGAGGACCACCCCGAGCAGGTTAGACATCAAGCTCCTTCCACCGAACCCGCGATGATCTCCTGCGCGTGCGCGCGCGCCCACGACTCGGCCGCGAGCACGTCCTCGACGGTACCTGGTTCGCCGAAGTCCGGAGCCTCCTCCAACACCCGTCCGAGGGTGTCGACGATGCCGAGGAACGGCAGCCGCCCGGCCACGAACGCCGCCACGCACTCCTCGTTCGCCGCGTTGTAGATCGCCGGGCGGCAGCGTCCGGCCTCCCCGGCGGCCTTGGCGAGCGCCACGGCCGGGAACGCCTCGTCGTCCAGCGGCGCGAACTCCCAGGTGTGCGCGGCCGTCCAGTCGACGGCGGCGGCAGCCTCGGGCACCCGGTCCGGCCAGCCGATGCCGAGCGCGATCGGCAGTCGCATGTCCGGTGGGCTGGCCTGGGCGATCGTCGACCCGTCCACGAACTCGACCATCGAGTGGATCACCGACTGCGGGTGCACCATGACGGTGATGTCGGCGTAGGGCACGTCGAACAGCTCGTGCGCCTCGATCACCTCGAGCGCCTTGTTGACCATGGTCGCCGAGTTGATCGTGACGACCGGCCCCATGTTCCACGTCGGGTGCGCGAGCGCCTGCTCGGGTGTGACCTGCGTCAACTCGTCGCGCCCCCGCCCCCGCCCCCGGAACGGACCGCCGCTGGCCGTGACGACCAGCCGCCGCACCTCACCGCGCGACCCGGACCGCAGACACTGCGCGAGCGCCGAGTGCTCCGAGTCGACCGGGACGATCTGCCCCGGCCGCGTCACCGCGGCCTTGACCAGCGGGCCGCCGGCCACGAGCGACTCCTTGTTGGCCAACGCGAGAGTACGACCACCGCGCAGAGCGGCCAGCGTAGGAGCGAGGCCCAGCGAGCCGACCACCCCGTTGAGCACAACGTCGCACGGCCACTGCGCCAGCTCGGTCATGGCGTCCGGCCCGGCCACGATCTTGGGAAGCTTGAAGTCGCCGGTGGCCCAGCCGCGCCGGCTCGCCTCGGCGTAGAACGCGAGTTGCAGGTCCTGCGCGGCGGACGCCTTGGCCACCCCGACCGCCTCGACGCCCAGCTCCAGGGCCTGCGCGGCGAGCAACTCGACGTTGCCGCCACCCGCCCCGATCGCCACCACCCGGAACCGGTCCGGGTTGCGCCGGACGATGTCGATGGCCTGTGTGCCGATCGAACCGGTGGACCCGAGCAGAACAAGATCGCGGGGGGAAGTCACCGGGCCATTCTCCCCCACCGCCGCTGTGTGCCCGCTGGGAGCCTCAGCCACCCTTCGCGCGGCCCCCGGCCGTGATCGACTCGGGTTCATGGAAGTCGGGGCATCCGCGCCACCCGGACGGCCCGCCTTCAAGGAAAGCGAGTCGATCACGGGCTTGTAGGCGTCACCCCTCCGCGCCGGGCTGGTCGGGTGCCGCCTCCTCGCCGAGCAGGTCGGCCGGGTCGATCGAGAACTCGAACGGCTCCCGCATGACGAAACGCGTCCCGGCCGCAGCGGCGGCCACCGGCCGGTACTCGCCCTCGGTCAGCTCGTACAACGCGATGGTGGGCACTCGATTACGCAGGTCGACGCGCAGGAAGAACGGCACACCGGCGGCGGCGTACTCACGCGGGCGGTCGATGGTGTCCTTGCGCCGGTTCCCGGGAGAGACGATCTCCCCGAGAAGCACGGCGTGGTTGATCTCCATGGTCGTTCGGCCGCCGCCCGGAGCGTCGAGAAAGACGATGTTCACCTCGTGGTAGAGCCACAATGCCGCCCGGCGGGCCGCCTGCTTCAACAGGTAGCCGAGTTCCCGTTGAAGCGTTCGCCGGTAGAGGCATCCAGAAGGGGTGACGACGACGCAGCCGCGCATTACCTCCACCCGCGGGCCGTTGTTCTCGGGCAGAAGATCAAGCGCTGCCCTGGCCGTCCACCTATCGACGCGCCAGCCCAGCGCGTCGAAAGACTTCCGGGGCATGCCCTAAGGCTGCCAGGGCTCGGTCCGAAGCGACGCACAGTGGGTCCGGCGTTCCCCAGGTCACCGCTGCTCGCGTGTGGGCTCTGTCAGACCGTAGGCTGAGGCTGCTCGCCCCGAAAGGACCACACATGTCTGATCTTGACCATACTCCCGAGCAAGCCGCCCGCGAGGCCGGACTCCGCGAGGTCTCCGAGGCCCTCCTCAACATCGAGCAGGCCATCAAACGGACGGAGCGGGCGAAGCGGACCGCCGCCATGACGGTCGGCTGCGACGACCTCGCTCGGATGCTGGACACTGCCGCCCGCAACTTGGAAATTGCCCGCAAGGACCTGTTTCAGGGCGCCTACTTCTCTGCGGATTCACCTAAGCTCTTCTGACCATGCGCAGTGGTGAGCAGATCCGGGCAGCACTGATCAAGTTCGTCGGGCGGTGGCAGACCTACGCCGGCACGGAGCGCTCGGAGGCGCAGACCTACCTGAACGAGTTGTTCGAGTGTTACGGCCGTGACCGCAAGGACGCCGGCGCACTCTTCGAGGATGCTCACTCGTCCACCGGGATCATGGATCTGCACCTCCCGGGCCTGCTCATCGTCGAGATGAAGGCACCGAAGGAGACCACTCGCCTCGATCAGCATCGCAAGCAGGCCTTGGACTACTGGCACAATTCAGCAGACGTGAGTGTTGGACGGCCGGCACCCAAGTTCGTGGTGCTGTGCTCGTTCCATCGCTTTGAGATCTGGGAACCGGGTCAATATCCGAACGCCCCGCTGACGGCCTTCGACCTCGCCGAGCTACCCGACCGGTACGAGTCGCTGATGGTGCTCGCCGGAGACGAACCGCTGTTCCACCACAGCAACCGGGAGCTGACCAAGGCTGCTGCCATCGCGGTGGCCAATGTCTATCAGGGCCTCCTCGACCGGGAGGCTGCCCCGCCCGAGTCGATCCAACGGTTCATCCTGCAAATGGTCTGGCTTTTCTTCGCCGAGGACTACGGCATGATCGAGGGGCGACCGACCGAGCAGACGCTGAAGTTCCTTACCGAGGTCGGCGACGTCTGGTCGTCGTATCTGATGCTTGGCGGCCTGTTCACCTCGCTCAACGATCCCAACGACCATGGCCGGCAGGGCGTACTGAAGGGCACCCAGTACGTCAACGGAGATCTCTTCAACCAGCCGGCCCTGGTGCACCTGACCAAGGACGAGGCCCGCGAGCTGCTGCGGATTGCGGAGTACAACTGGAGGCAGGTCGATCCGACCATCTTCGGGTCGCTCATCGAGGGCTTCCTGAGCAGCGACCGGAGCGCCCTCGGCGCCCACTACACGCACGAGATCGACATCCTGAAGATCGTCCGGCCGACCATCGTCAAGCCGTGGCGAGCCCGAATCGAAGCGGCAACCACGCCCGACGAAGGCGTTGCCCTGCTGGAGGAACTCTGCGGGTTTCGGGTGCTCGACCCAGCCTGCGGCTGCGGCAACTTCCTCTACGTGGCATACCGGGAACTGCGGCATCTCGAATACACGTTAAAAGAGCGAATCACCGAGCTGGCCAAGTCCTCGGGTCTGCCCGTGCCGACCGGACTGCCGTACTTCCCGCTGGCCAACATGCAGGGCATCGACGTCGTGCCGATGGCCACCGCCGTGGCCCGGGTCACCCTGTGGATGGGCCACCGGCAGATGATCGAGAAATACGGCGCGGCCGAGCCACCGCTGCCGCTGGTCAGTCTCGGCTCGATCAGAACGCAGGATGCGTTGCGGGTCACCTGGCCGGAGACTGATTGCATCGTCGGCAATCCGCCGTTTCTGGGCTCGCAGTACATGCGGGAAGCCCACGGCGACGACTACCTCAAGTGGCTGACCAACACGTTCGGTGTCGGCATCAAAGACTTCTGCGTGTACTGGTTCCGCCGTGCCAACCAGCACCTCAAGCCGGGCCAACGAGCTGGCCTGGTCGGCACCAACTCGATCTCGCAGAACCGGGCCCGCTCCGCCAGCCTGGAGTACGTCACCGCCAACGGAGGCGTAATCACCGACGCAGTCTCCAGCCAGACCTGGCCGGGCGAGGCGAAGGTCCACGTCAGCCTGGTCAACTGGGTCAAGTCACCGAATCAACCACCGACCGAGTTCATCCTCGACAACGAGCCCGTCAGCGGCATCACCGCCGAGCTGAAGGTCCCAGGCTTCTCTACCGCCGAAGCGCTGCCCCTACTGGCCAACAAGGGCCGGTGCTTCCAAGGGCCGATACCGGTGGGGGACGGCTTCATTATCACGGAGCAAGAAGCGAGCCGCCTTCTCGCCGCGAAGGAAGCGACCTACCCCGATGTCGTCCGCCCCTACCTTGTTGGGGACGACATCGCCGACAATCCGGCGCAGCGCCCGACCCGATGGGCCATCGACTTTGCGCAACGTCCCCTGGAAGCCGCGATGAAGTATCCGGCCGCGCTACAGATCGTCCGGGAACGCGTCAAGCCTCTCCGGGACAGCAACAACCGCAAGGCAAGGCGTGACAAGTGGTGGCTCTTTGGTGAGCAGGCTGTAGGAATGCGGACAGCGCTCGCCGGCCTTCCGCGGTACATCGCGTCACAAGCTCAGGGCAAGCGACTGCTGTTGGCCTGGTGCGAGCCATGGACCTGTCCGAGCAACCTGACGAATGTCTTCGCCCTTGACGACGACTACTCGATGGGCGTCCTGTCATCATCCATCCACAGCGCATGGGCCTGGTCCCAGTCGTCGACCCTGAAGGGTGACCTCCGGTACACGCCGACCTCGGCGTTCCTGCCGTTCCCATGGCCTTACCCGGTGAGCGACGAGCAGCGGGAGCGGGTGGCCGAGGCGAGCCGACGAATGATCGCCCGCCGGCAGGAGATCTGCGCTGAGCAGCAGTTCGGGTTGACCAAGCTCTACAACCTGGTGGACGAGGGCGCTTACACCGACCTCAAGAAGCTCCACCGCGAGCTGGACGAGGCGGTCGCCGCCTCTTACGGCTGGCCGACGGCGACGGCTCAGGACAAGAATGATATCGCGAAGCGCCTGCTGGCGCTCAACGCCGAGATTGCCGCCGGCCAGCGACCCTACGATCCGTTCGCCGCACGCGACGGCAAGGCGGTCGCCCAGCAGCTTGGCCTGCCGATGAGCTGATTTTCGCGTGGGCTCCGGCGGATAACGCCAAACACCGGAGCCCACTCCGGCCCGCTCAGCTCGGGATGTCCAACCGCCCCGCTCGGGTCGACGCGATGAAGTTCGCCCAGGCCGACTCGGTGAAGGTCAGCGTCGGCCCCTGCCGGTCCTTGCTGTCGCGTACGCCGACCATTTCGGCGAAACCCGCCACCTCGACGCAGTCGCCCTCGCCGCCGGACCGGGTCGACGTCCGCCAGACTCCGTCACGCTCCATCGGTCATCTCCTTCGCTATGGCCGCGATCAGCTCACGGGACTCGTCGGCGCTCAGCGCCCGCTCGCCGAGGGAGCGCCAGGCATCCTCGTAGATCTCAATCTCGTGGGACTTGTCAAGGTAGACCGCGCCGCACGGACCGTCCATGTAGATCGTGGTCGGCTCCGGCTCGCGCACGTCGGACGGGAAGTCGAGCATGGTGAAGGTGCCGGCCTGCGCCCAGCGCACGAGGCCGGCGTCGAGCGGCAGCACCCGGACGGCGATGTTGTGTTGTCGCGACGACACCACCAGGGAATCCAACTGCCGGCCCATGGCCGCGCGATCCCGCAGTGGTCGGCGCAGCACCGCCTCGCCCAGGATGACGTCGAGGCGCGGAGCGCGCGGTATCGCACGGGCCAGCAACCGTTGCCGGCGCAGCCGCACGTCCACCTTCGCCTGGCGATCCGCCTCGCTCATCTGCGGGTGGTCGGTGGCGATGACCTCGGTCATGTACTCGACCGTCTGCAACAACCCGGGGATGAGGTCCGCCTCGTACTTGCGGATGCGGGTGGCGGCGGCCTCCAGGCCGACGTAGAGCTTGAACCAGTCCTTGATCGCTTCGCCGTAGCTGTGCCACCAACCGTGCGCCTTGGTTTCCCGCGCGAGCGCCCGCATCGTCTCGATCGTCTCCGGGGACGCGCCGTAGACGCGGCACATGGCCGCCACGTCGTTCGGGTGCATGGAGACCTGGCCGGTCTCGTACCGCCAGATCCTGGGTGCCGACCATTCCAATTCCTTGGCCGCCGCGGTAACCGTGACGTACGCGTTTTCGCGAAGCTCTCTCAGATATCTGCCGAGCTGCCTTCGTGGAACTGTGCTGCCGGAGTCGTCCACGTCATCTCCCTGACTGTCGTCGCGTAAGACACCTCGTCCCTTGGTCCGCATTCTTCTCCAAAAGATTGCGCTGGACCAGTAGTGGAATGAGCATCGTGGATGACCGGACGACAGCTCGGGGCAGTCACTCGCGTGAGCGTTATACCTCAGAGTGATATTTATTCCGGTGAGGTATAGCGCTCGTCGAGGTAGCCGCCCGGACGGGAGGACCATGGGCCCCATCGACGATCTGCCACTGCCGCCCCACGTGACCACGGAGGACGTCGTGTTCGCGCTGAGGGCGATCACCCTGCATGTCCCCGAGCCGCCTGACGGTGCGCGTTGTCGCAAGGACGAGGCAGCACACCCGTGCCGGCTGCACCGCTGGGGCCGCCGAGTCCTGGAACGGCGCGGCCTCACCGCTGAGCAGGTGCAGACGTTGATCGCAGGAGGAACGGTCGTACTGCGGTGAGCCACCGCAGCCCGGCAGCGCCCGACCACCGGGAGCCGGCGGTGACCGCGCCACGGTGGATCATCCACCTGCCGACCACGCTGACCAGCCTCGACGAGGTCACCGCCCTGGCCGTGGCACTGCGCGACTCGCTCGGTCACCTCGCCGTCATCGACTTCGGCGAGACCACGCTCAGCGAGGAGGACGCTCAGTTTCTGCGTACCCGCGTGTTCTGTGACGCCCGGCTCGACGGCGCGGGCCGGTGCCGGCGGCCCGACGCCCACGACGGCCCCTGCGCAATGGCGATCGACTCGGGTTCATGAAAATCGGGGTGTCCGCGAGCCGCGGACACCCCGATTTCATTGAAACCGTGTTGATCAAGCGGCGGGTTAGCCGCCGTTGATGACGAACTGCGAGCCCGGCTGGATGACGATGTTGCCGTCGGCCGAGTTCGTGATGGTCACGTTCGTCAGGTTGGCGTTGCCTCGTGCGCCGCTCATCGCGAGGATGCCGGCGCCGTTGTTCGACCTGTCGATCCGTACGTTGGTGATGGCGACGTTCGGCATGTTGCCGCCACCGTTCTTGAACTGGATGCCGTCGAACGTCGAGTCGACGATGTCGGTGTCCCGGATGGTGACGCCGGTGATGTCCCTGGTCGAGGGGAACAGGGTGATGGCACCGAACTCCTGGTCCTCGTTCCAGAAGGCGCCACCGGTGCGGTAGAGCCCGTTGTTGGCGATCAGCGTCGTGCCGGAGAACGGCAGCGGGTCGTGGTCGGTCGCCAGCATGATGCCCGGGTAGTTGGCGGTGTCGTAGACCAGGTTGTTCTCGATCGAGTTGTCGTAGCCGCCGTAGATGGCGATGCCGTTCGCCCGCCACGGCAACTGGATGGTGTTGTTGACGAAGTGGTTGTCGTGCGCGATGTCGACGCTGCGGTCCTTCACGTACGGGTTGGCCCAGACGGCGAGCGCGTCGTCGCCGGTGGTCCGGAAGGACGAGTTGAACACCCGCGAGTTGCGCGTGCCGTTGCTGAAGTTGATGCCGTCGGCGTACGTGTCGCGGATCCGCACGCCGCTGAACTCCAGCCCGTCGGCCGGCCCCCACAGGTCGGGGATGTTGTCGTAGTCGCGTCCCACCCAGACGCCGACGTTCGCGTGCTCGATCCAGACGTTGCTGATCTTGGTGCCGGTGCCGAACCGGCCGTTCAGACCGACGCCACCCTCGGCGTTACCGTCACCGCCCCGGATCCGGCCGGAGCCGAAGATGGCGATGTCGGAGATCTGGGTGTTCTTGTCGATGTCGAACCCGAAGTTGCCCTCGTGCGGGTGGTTGATGCCGCCCACCACGTTCTGCGGCTCGGTCAGCGTGTAGAGCTGCGAGTGCCACATGCCGGCGCCCCGGATGGTGACGTTGCTGATGCCGACCTGGTTGTGCGTACCCCGGTTCAGCGGGTCGTCGGTCAGGATCTTCTGCTCCTGCCGCCACTGACCGGCGGGGATCCAGACGCAGCTGATGACGCCGTTCTGGTCGTCGGTCACGGCCCGCTGGATGGCGGCGGTGTCGTCGAGCCCGTCGTTCGGGACCGCGCCGTACTGCGTGATCGACGTGCAGCCGGCCGGCTGGCTCGCCGCCGGTGCCACCTGCTCCAGGTCGATCATGTCGATGACGTAGAACGAGGCGGTGTCGCCCGAGTCGCGCTGCAACTTGAACCGGGTGCCCGCCGGGTACGACTGCGACAGCAGCGCGTTCGACTCGTCAAACAGCCGTCGGGCCTCGGCCTGCGGGGTGTTGGTCAGCGCCTCCGGCCCGTCGGTGTCGCCGTAGAGCCAGCTGTGCTTCGACGACAGGGTCAGCTTGCGGGAGAAGACGTCATTGACGTAGAGGCTGATGGTCGCCTCGATGCCGCCGCCACCGGGCGCGTCCGGGATGGAGTTGCGCACCACGATCGCGTTGGCCTGGTTGGCCGAGGTGAACTCGACGAACTGGCCGGTGCCGGTGAGGCGTACCGACTTGCGGCCCGAGGACTCGCTGGCGAAGTTCGTGTGCCCGAAGGTGCGCAGCGCGTCGGGCTCCAGCAGCGTGCCCGAGTAACGGCCGGCCTCCGCCTCGTACGAGACGTACGGCACCGCCGCGCCGCGTCCCACCACGATGGACTGGCTGAAGGTGTTGTTGCCCTCGTTGGTCTCGGCGACCACGTTTGTGGCGTCGGCGGTGGCGGTGATGGTCGCGCCGCCGCTGGTGGCGGTCCAGGTGCCGTTGACGGCCACGGTGGTCGTCGCGCCGGCGGCGATCGAGGCGGTGTTCGTGTTGAGCGTGGTGCCGCCCACCACCAGTCGGGTGACGGTGGTCGCGCCGGTCGCGGTGGTGCCCCGGTTGCGGACCGCCACGGTGAAGGTGACGGACGCCCCGACGGCCGGGTTGGGCGGGTTCGAGGCGATGCTCAGCACCTGCAGGTCAGGCCCCGGCGCCTGCGCCACCACCAGCGGCGACGCCGCGGTGAGGCTGTTGTTGCCGTTGTTCTGCTCGACGACCGTGTTGGTCGGGTCGACCACCGCCGACACGGCGTAGCTGCCCATCGGTCGCGTACCCGCGTTGAACGACACGGTCGTCGAGGCACCGGCGGCGAGCGCGCCCACCGTGGCGCTGCCGACGAGCGCCCCGGCCAGGCTGAAGTTCACCGTGGTGGCCGCCGCGGCGGCGGTGCCGATGTTCTGCACGACGGCCGAGAGCGTGATCGCGGAGACCTCGCTGGGCGACGTCGGTGACCAGGACAGCGAGCTGACGACCAGGTCCGGGTTGGGGGCCGGCGTGCCGCAGACTTCCAACTCGGCCACCTGGCCGGACGGAGCGCCGGTGTTGCCGGTGAACCGCAACTGCACGTCCGCCGTGGTCGCGCTGACCGGAATGGTCACCGTGTTGACGCCCTGGACGAACTGGTAGGCCGCCGCCGACACCAGGCTGGTGTACGACGACGACGCCTGGTCGCGGCCGAGGACCTGGATCGTCTGGGTACGGGTGCCCCAGGACGAGTCGGGGTTGAGCTTCACGGTGACGCCGGAGACCGAGTGGTTCGCGCCGAGCGCCACGGTGAGGTTCTGCGGGTAACTGACCGCGCCCTCCCAGTAGGTGCCGAGCTGCCCGTCGTTCGCCTTGTCGGGGGTGAAGGTGAAGGTGGAGCCGCTCGCCGTCATGCTCTTGCCCTGCGCCACGTTCGTGCAGGCCGGGGGGTTGCTCCCGGTCCGGGTGACGGTGTTGCTGTTGCCGGACAGGTTGCCGGCGCCGTCGCGGGCGCGGACGTAGTAGAAGACGGTCGCGGTCGCGGGCTGGCTGTCCTGATAGGTGAGGACCGTGCCCAGCGTCGCGATCAGGCTGCCGCCCCGGTAGACGTTGTAGCCGGCCAGGCCACTGCCACCGGTGTCGGTGGAGGCGCCCCAGGTGAGCGTGATCGTGCTGCCCGACGTGCTCTGCGACAGCGTCCCCGGCACGCTCGGCGCGGTGGTGTCACCGCTGCCGGTGCGGGTCACCGTGTTGCTGTTGCCGGAGACGTTGCCGGCGGCGTCGCGCGCCCGGACGTAGTACGACACGGTCGCCGTGGTGGGCTGCGTGTCGTTGAACGTGGTCACGGTCCCGACGGACTGGAGGAACGCGCCGTTGCGGTAGACGTCGTAGCCGGCGACGCCGCTACCGCCGGAGTTGTCGGTGGACGCGACCCAGGCGAGGCTGATGGTGGTGCCCGACTGGGTGTACGAGAGGTTGCCGGGCGCGCTCGGCGCGGTGGTGTCGGGGGTGGTGCCGCCGCTGCCGTACACCTCCAGCTCGGAGAGCTGCCCGGCCGGCCAGCCGCTGTTGGCGGTGATGGTGATCCGGACGTAGCGGGTGGAGGTGGCGCTGAAGTTGATCGTGGCGGTGCTGCCGCTCGCCGGGTTGAAGGTGTACGTCTGCGACCCGGCCAGGTCGGTGAACGACGAGCCGTCGGCGCTGCCCCGCACGCTCAACGTCTGCGTACGGGTGCCCCAGCCCGAGGTCGGCAGCTTCAGCACGACCTGGTTGACCGACTGCGACGAGCCGAGGTCGACCTGCACCCACTGGGGGAACGAGTTGTTGACGCTCTCCCAGTAGCTGCCCGCGTTGCCGTCGACGACCTTCGACGAGTCGTAGACGTCGGCGTGCCCGCTCTCCTGGGTGGGACGACCCTGGGCAAGGTTGGTGGCCGCCGCGGCGACGGCGCTGCTGGCGGCGGCCGGTTGGTCGGCGGGGCGGGCGGCGGCGGCCGGAGTGGCGAGGGCCGGGTTCGCGAGGGCGGTCGCGATCAGCGTGGTCGCGACTGTCGCCGCCACCATCCTGAACAGTGTCGCTCGTCGTCTCATGACTGTCCTGTCGTCGGGGGACGGTTGCCGCGGGCGGGGGTGACCGCGGGTGGGGGTGAGGGGTGCGGCGACATGCAAGACACGATTAGCGAGGATTTCCGAAGAGATGCACGAAACCGAGCATCCCTTTGTCGAAATCTTGCACGAGTTTGGCCAAATGTTACTGATGTGCTACGGGAGCGTCAACACTTCGACCTACGTGACTATTGATGGGCTTGCTCGCGGGTCAGCGCCGGGTGAAGGTCTCCAGCGCCTCGCCGCCGTACCAGTCGGTGCGCCGGCCGGTGACAACGGTCATGAACGGCGATCTTGGGGAGTGATTGCCCGCACGAAAGGGAAGGAGAAGCCGATGGGCAGCGGTTGGCAGCGCGCGAAACGGATCATCAGTGCCGCGTTCCGTCCGGTGCGCGGACGCGACCTGTCGCTGCACGCCGCGGCGATCACCTTCTACGGGGCGATCGCCGTGGTCCCGGTGGCGCTGCTGGCCCTCTGGCTCACCTCGCTGATCGCGGGCGCCGATCGGGTACGCCGGCTCACGTCGTACGCCGTGGAGGCCCTGCCGACGGCGATCGGCGCGCCCCGGGCGGTGGCCGCGCTGGTCGACGCCGGGGTGCAGTTGACCCCGCTGCTGGCCCTCGCCTCACTGCTGCCCGCGTCGCTGTACGGCGAAGGGCTGCGCCGGGCGTTCGTGTCGGTGGCGGCGCCGCGCACCGACGAGCACCTGGTGGGGTGGCGGGGTCGGCTGCTGTTGCTGCCGCTGCTCGCGCCGGCGCCCGCGCTGCTGCTGTCGATCCTGCTGGCGTTGCCGCTGACCACCCGCCTGGTGCGCCAGGGCGGCTGGGCCGGCGCGCTGGGCATCGTGCTGTCCTTCCTGGCGGTCTGGCTGGTGCTCACACCGGTGCTGATGTGGGTGTTCCGGGTGGTCGGGCCGGCATCGCCGGACTGGCTCTCCACCCTCGCCATCGGTTCGTTCACGGCGGCCAACCTCTCCGGGTTCCTGCACGGCTTCGTGCTGTTCGCGTCCCTGCCGCTGGACCTCGGCGTGCCGTTCGGAGGCTTCGACCCGATCGGCGCGGGCGTCGCCGTGCTCCTGTGGCTGTACGTGTTCCACGTGATCGTCCTGGCCGGCTACTCCGCGACCCTGGCACTCTCGCGTTGGCGCGCCCAGCGGCCGACCTGATCACGCGCTGGCGAGCGCTTCGGTGGGGGTGAGGCGGGCGGCGCGGATCGACGGGTAGACACCCGCCGCCATCCCGACCAGCATCGCGCCGGCGATGCCGCCGGCCACCGAGGTCACCGGGATCGTCGGTGGCCAGCCCTGGTAGCTGGCGTACCCGACGGTCGCGAGCACGCCGAGCACCGCTCCGGCGGCCCCGCCGAGCACCGATAGCAGCACCGACTCGGTGAGGAACTGCACCCGGATCTGGCCCCGGTTCGCGCCGAGCGCCCGGCGTAGACCGATCTCCCGGCGGCGCTCCAGCACCGAGATGACCATGGTGTTGGCCACCCCGATCCCACCGACCAGCAGCGCAACGGCGGCCAGCCCGAGGAACAGCGCGGAGAACGTGTTCTCGGTGGCCCGCTTGGCGGCGAGCGCGTCCGAGGGGCGACTGACCTGGATCAGTCCGGGCAACTGCGGGTCGAGGGTGGCCGGCAGCACGGCACGCACGTCCTCCAGCGCGGCCTCGCGGGCCCGCACGTACACGACGGTGGGATGCCCGTCGAAGCCGAGCAGGTTCCGGGCCGCGTCCCAGCCGACCAGCACCGACCGGTCCAGGTCGGGAGCGATGGGCAGCGGATCGAGTACGCCGATCACGGTGAACCACCGTTCGCCGACGAGCACCTGGGGCGGCCGGGCCGGGTCGACGGTGGCGAACCCGAGCCGGCTCGCGGCCACGTAGCCGAGGACGGCGGTCGGCAGCCGGGCCGTGCCGTCGTCCAGGAACCGGCCGACGCGGACCCGACCGTTGACGGTGTCCAGCAGATCCGGACGCGCGGCGAGGGTCGTGAGTCCCGACGTTTCGTAGCGGTCCACCAGGTCGTTGCGGCGGACCGCGACGTGGGTGTTCGCGACCGCGCTCACCGTCTCGACGGGCCCGATCCGGTCCACCATCGCCACCGACTCCGCCGGCAGCAGCACGGGCGGGTCCTGGTCCGGCACGGGTTCGGCGCGCAGCAGGTTGGTGCCGAGAGCGGAGAGCTGGTTCATGAGGTCGCGTTGGCTGGACGCCGGGATGCCGACCACGACGGTCATCGTGGCGATGCCGATGGAGATGCCCAGGGCGGACAGCGCCGCCCGCATCCGCCGGCTGGTCAGCCCGAGCAGACCGAGCCGGAGTACGTCGCTCGGGGCGAGCCGGGGCGGCCGGCCGCCGGGTGCCGCTGTCGGTGTGCTCATCGATGCGTCCTGTCGAGGGTGTCGGAGACGATCCGCCCGTCGCGGATGTCCACCTGCCGAGGGGTACGGGCGGCGAGGTCCCGATCGTGGGTGATCATGGCGATGGTGGTGCCCTCGGCGTGCAGGCTCAGCAGCAGCGCCAGGACCGCCTCGCCGTTGGCGGTGTCCAGGGCTCCGGTCGGCTCGTCGGCCAGGACCAGCGCCGGGTCGTTGACCAGCGCTCGCGCGATGGCGACCCGCTGGCGTTCCCCGCCGGAGAGCTGGTGCGGCAGGTGGTCGACGCGGTGCGCCAGGCCGACCCGGGCCAGCGCGTCGACGGCCGTACGGCGACGGCGACGACGGGGTACGCCGGCATAGAGCAGCCCGGTGGCGACGTTCTCGGCGGCGTCGAGCCCTCCGACGAGGTGGAACTGCTGGAACACGAAGCCGAGCCACCGGCCCCGCAACGCGGAGAGCCGCCGGTCGGACAGCTCCGTCACCTCCTGCCCGGCGACGCGTACCCGGCCGCTGGTGGGCAGGTCGAGCGTGCCCATGATGTTCAGCAGGGTCGACTTGCCGGACCCGGACGGTCCGACGATGGCGAGGAGTTCTCCCGCGCGTACGGTCAGCGAGACGTCGTCCAGGGCGGTCACGCCGCCCGGGTACGTCCGGCTCACCCCGTCGAGCTGCAGGACCGGTTCCGCGTACGCCGGGATCACCTCGGTCGGCGCGTCCCGGACCGGGAAGGGGATGACCGTGCTCACGCGGCGGTCACCACCGTGAGCCCCTCGGTGACACCGTCCCCGCTGACCTCGACGAGCCCCCGGGAGAACATCCCGGTCTCCACGGCCAGCAGCCCGCCGTCGGGCAGTTGGAGGGCGTACCCGCCCTCGCGGAGCGCCACCAGCGCGCCGACCGGTACGGCCAGCACGTTCCGGCGGGCGCTCGTGGTGAACGTGACCTGGACCGACGCCGCGTCCAGCTTCCCCACGTCCGACGCCCTGGCCGGCGTGACGAGGACGTCCACCTTGGGTGGGCCGGCCTGACCGGCCCCCGCGTCCGGGCCTGCGCCCTGCACCGTGTGGGAGATCGAGGCGACCCGACCGGGGACCTCGGTCGTGTCGGGCAGGGTGATCGCGACAGTCGCACCCACCCGGATGCTGCCGACCTCGGTCGCCTCGACCGCGACGGTCACCAGCTTGACCTTCTCGGTGACGGCCACCAACTCGCCGCCGACCGGGTCACCGGGCAGGGCCTTCACCGCGCTCACCCGGACCGGCCCCGGCAGCACGACCGCCTGCCCGACCTCGATCCGGCCGGTGGGCTCCACGTCGAGCGCCTGCTGCCACTTCTTGATCGCGGCCACCAGCGTGTCGGTGAGCAGGGCCCGACCCGGGCCGATCTTCGTGCCGTCCTTCGAACGGGTCGGCTGCGTGCCGATGGCGTACCCGAGCGCCCTCAGGTTGTCCCGCACGATCAGCACGTCGCTGCCCACCAGGCCGGGTTTGTCGAGGGTACGAAAGAGCGGGGTGCCGCCGAACAGCACCGGCACCGGCCGGTCGTCGACCCAGTACAGGGGCTTGCCACGGACCACCGTGTCACCGACCTTCGGCAGGCGGGTGACGACGCCCTCGCCGGCGCCCTTGACCACCCGCTCCGGGCCGAAGCCGAGCGTCCCGTCGAGAGAGCGGCTGTCCGACAGGTCGGTGCGGGTCACCGTGGCCGTCGTCACCGGCGGCGGGCCGCTCGCCGTACCGTCGTCGTGCCGCCGCAGGGTCAGCGCCGTGACGCCCGCGCCGACGGCGACCACGACTGTCACCAGGGCCGCGACGAGCGCGGTCCGCCGCTTCGGCCTACCGTCCACCGAAGGCCTCCATCGTGCACTCGCGCTCCACCTTCGAGAGCGCCGGTCCGTCGAAGCCGCCCGACGGGTCGGCGACCCCGTCGTCGTACGTCCAGCCGGAGCCGTCCGGGAGCGAGTGGATCTTCATGCCGCGACCCCGTAGGCACTGCACGTAGTCGTTCCACTGGCTCTCGTAGTTCGGGTTCCTCTTCTCGTCCAGCTCCGGCGGCTGAAGGGGCAGCTTGTTGGCGCACGCCACGTACGCCGCCTTCGGCTCGCCACTCTGGTCGAGGGAGATGCCCGGGCCGCTCCCCGTAGCACCGGCCGAGCGGCCCTTGTTCTCCTTCACGCCGTTGTCCCGCAGGCAGAGGTGGTACGCGTACCAGAGCCGGTTCTCCTCGTCGTCGGTCGTGTCCAGCCGCAACTGCGGCCGACCGATCGTGGCCGCGCCGGACGTGGAGGCGCCGGACGTGGAGGCGCTCGGCGTGGCGGACGCCGTGGCGAGGGAGGCGACGTCGGCGGCGCCCTCGGCGGCGGACTTCTCACCGCCGCAGCCGGCGAGGACGGTGGCGAACAGGGTGAGCGCGGCGAACCCGGCTCGTCGTGGTGCGTTCGTCATGGCGGCAGCCTCACGAACAGTTGTCAGAGACCTGTCAGGAAGCGGTCCTCATCCGGTAGCCCCAGCTCACGGGCGTCGCCGACGGCGGTTCAGGACGGCCCGCAACACGTACAGTCGCTGCCGTGACCGCGCGGGTGCTGATAGCCGAGGACGACGAGAAGCAGGCCGAGTTGGTCCGCCGCTACCTGGAGCGGGAGGGGCACACGGTCGTCGTCGTCGGCGACGGGCGGGCCGCCCTGGAGCACCTTCGCCAGCGCCCGCCGGACCTGCTGATCCTCGACGTGATGATGCCGAAGGTCGACGGCCTGGACGTCTGCCGCATCCTGCGCCGGGAATCCGACCTGCCCGTGCTCATGCTGACCGCCCGCGCCACCGAGGACGACCTGCTGCTCGGCCTCGACCTGGGCGCCGACGACTACATGACGAAGCCGTACAGCCCCCGCGAGCTGGTGGCCCGGGTACGGACGCTGCTGCGCCGGGGCCAGCGGACGACGCACGCGACCGACCCGGTGCTGCGGGTCGGCGACCTGCACGTCGACCCGATCCGCCACGAGGTACGCGTCGACGGACGACGCGTCGACTGCACGCCGGGCGAGTTCCAACTGCTCCAGGCGATGGCCGCCCAGCCGGGACGGGCCTTCACCCGGGACCAGCTCCTCAGCCACCTGCACGGCTTCGACAAGTACATCACCGGCCGGACCGTCGACGTCCACGTCATGAACCTGCGCCGGAAGATCGAGCCGAACCCGCGCCGACCGGTCCGCCTGCTGACCGTCTACGGCGTCGGCTACAAGCTGGCGGAGGCGAGCCACCATGCGGCGTGAGGTGCCGCTGCACCGCAGCCTGCTGCTCCGGTTGCTCGCGCTGGCCGTCCTCATCGCCGTGGGCTCGATCGCCGCCACGGCCTGGCTGGCCGTCCGCACCACGACCGGGGCGATCCGGCAGGAACAGGGCCAGGCGCTCGCCGACGACGCCCGCATCTACGACACCCTGATCGGTTACGCGGCGACCCACCCGAGCTGGGACGGTGTCGACACCGCCCTGCGACCGCTCGCCGAGCAGGTGGGCCGACGCATCACGCTGACCACCGAGTCGGGCACGCCACTCGCCGACTCGGCGCCGCAGGCCGGTCCGCTGCCCACCAAGCCCTCCGCGACCATCGACGCGCTCGCCGTCGACACCACCCTGACCCCGGGCTCCCCCGGGGCCGTCGACGCCGCGCGCATCGACCCCCGCGCCGCCGGCCCGTACCTGCTCCCGCCCGACGAGCGCCGCACACTGCTCAACCGGGCGGACCAGGCCGTGCTGTGCCTGCGAGTACGGCCCAGAATCGCGGCCGTCGTGGCGCAGGGCCCGACCGGCCGACCCCGGATCGAGACCCCCGGCACCGAGCTGGGCGACGACGCCGTCTGCGTCGAGTCGCGGGAGAAACTGGCCAACCCGACCGCCACCGAGAGCAAGGGCCTGGCGCAGCTCAACGCGTTGGTGAACACCTGCCTGGCCCGTCGCAAACTGGCGCCCGTGACCGTCGACCTGGACTGGACGTGGAAGACGCCGCCCGCCCCCGCGCGGAGCAGCCGCGCGGACGTCACCGAGGCCGACCAGGGCCACAGCCAGGCGGTCAACGCCTGTCTGGGCACCAGCCGCAGGGAACAACTTCTCCCGTACGTCGCCCCGGCGGCGACCCTGTTCGTCTCCGATCCGGGCGGTCGGCCCACCACGACCTTCGACCTGTCCCGCGCCAACCAGGCCCGCATCGTGGCGGTCGCCGGTCTGGTGCTGCTGGTGACCGTCGGTGTCACGGTGCTGGCCGGTGTCCGGCTGACCCGTCCGCTGCACGCGCTGACCGGTGCTGCCCAGCGGATGCGCGACGGCGACGGCGCGGCCCGTGTCCGCGTCACCGGTCGGGACGAGATCGCCCGGCTGGCGGAGGCGTTCAACGACATGTCCGAACGACGCGAACGCCTCGAACAGCTCCGTCGCGCCATGGTCAGCGACATCGCCCACGAGCTCCGCACCCCGGTCACCACGATCCGGGGCTGGTTGGAGGCCGCCGAGGACGGCGTCGCACCGCTGGACCGGAGGTTGGTGTCGTCGCTGCTGGAGGAGGCGACGTTGCTGCAACACGTGATCGCCGACCTGCAGGATCTCGCCGAGGCGGAGGCGGGCGCGCTGCGGCTGCACCCCGAGACGGTCTACCTCGCCGACCTGCTGGGCCAGGTGGCCGAGGCGTACCGCGTGCAGGCCGACCGGGCCGGCGTGACGCTCTCGGTGCTCCTCGATGCCGACCCGCAGGTGTACGCCGACCCGGTGCGACTGCGTCAGGTCGTCGGCAACCTGGTCGGCAACGCGGTACGCCACACTCCGACCGGCGGGAGTGTCACCATCAGCGCCGGGTCGGCCGACGGGCAGGTGAGGATCGCCGTCGCCGACACGGGCAGCGGCATCAGCGCCGAGCATCTGCCCCGGGTGTTCGACCGCTTCTGGCGGGCGGAGAAGTCCCGCAGCCGGCAGACCGGCGGCAGCGGCCTGGGCCTGGCCATAGTCCGTAAGTTGGTGGAAGCCCACGAGGGCACGGTCGAGGCCGAGAGCACCCCCACAAAAGGCTCAACCTTCACGGTCCACCTCCCCACCCACCGCGGTTGATCAAGAGGTTCGCGTCATCCGGACGGCTTTTCCTGACGCGAACCTCTTGATCACCGGGTTGCAGCGGGCGGTGGGGTGGCCGGGGGGTGGGGGGTGGGGGGTGGGACTAGGCTGCGGCGGCATGAGTGGTGAGATTCCGGCTCGGGTTGACGTCGTCGTCGTCGGGAGCGGGCACAACGGTCTGGTCTCCGCAGTTCTGCTGGCCCGCGCCGGCCTGGACGTCCTCGTGCTGGAGGCCGCCGACGTGATCGGTGGCGCGACCCGCACCGAGAACCCGTTCCCGAAGGTGCCGGGGCTGCGCCACTCCACCGGCTCGTACCTGCTCGGGCTGATGCCACCGGAGCTGCTCGCCACCCTCGACGTACGCATCCCGGTGCTGCGCCGCGACCCGCACTACTTCCTGCCCACGCCGGGTGGCCTCGGCTCGCCGTACCTGCTCTTCGGCAGTGACACCGCCGCCACCCGGGCGCAGCTCACCGAGTTCTTCTCCCCCGCCGACGTGGCCGCTGACGACGCCATGCAGGCCGAGCTCGCCGCGCTACGCGAAGACCTCGCCCCCGCCTGGCTGGCCGAGCCCCTGAGCGTCGAGGAGACCGCCGAGCGCCACGTCCGCCCGGCACTGCGGCAGGTCTTCGTCGACCTGGTCCGCGGGTCGGTCGCCGACTACCTGGCCCGCTTCGAGTTCCGATCCGAACTGCTGATCAGCATGTACGCCGTCACCGACGGCCTCTCCGGCCTCAACGCCGGCCCGGACGACCCCGGGACGGGCCACAACTTCCTCGTGCACAACATGTGCCGGCTACCCGGCTCGGGCGGCACCTGGATGATCGCCGAGGGCGGCATGGGCACCGTCTCGCGGACGTTCGCCGACGCCGCACGCGCCGCCGGGGCCACCATCGCAACGGGTACGCCGGTGAGCGCGGTGACCCTCGACGGCGGCGCGGCCAGCGGCGTCGTACTGGCCGACGGCCGGCAGGTCGCGGCGAAGGTGGTGCTCGGCGCGTGTGACCCGTACACCCTGATGGAGCTGTTGCCCGACGGCGCGCTCCCGGCGCGACTCGGCGAACGGATGGCGGCGGTCCGCCGGCCCGGCACCACCCTCAAGCTCAACCTGGCGCTCAGCGGCCTGCCCCGCTTCTCCTGCCTGCCGGCCGACGCGCCGAGCCCGTTCGGGTCGACCATCCACCTGCTGCCCGGCTCCGCGTCGCTGGTCGGCGGCGACGCCCCATCGCCGATGACCGCGCTGCGCGACATGTGGACGGACGTGCAGGCCGGGCGGCTGCCGGCCGAGCCGACCATCGAGTGGTACCTGCACACCACCGTCGACCCGTCGCTCTCCGACGCCGCCGGGCACCACTCGTCGGCGCTGTTCGTCCAGTCGGTGCCCTACGAGCTGACCGGCACCACCTGGGACGCGGAACTGCCCGGCTACGTCGACCGACTCATCGAGATCGTCGAACGGTACGCCCCCGGCACCGCCGACCTGATCGCCGACGCGGTGCCGCTGCCGCCACCCGGCATCGAGGCGCACTTCGGCATCTCCGGCGGGCACATCCACCACGTCGACAACACCGTCTCGTTCACCGACCGGATGCCCTACGCCACCGGCATCGACGGCGTGTACGCGGGCAGCGCCGGCTGCCACCCGGCCGGCAGCGTGATCGGCGCCGCCGGCCACAACGCCGCCCGCCGGATCCTCGCGGACCTAGATGATCGATTCCAAGGGGTCAGTGGTCGTAGGCGGTCAGGGATCGCATGACCGGTTGGCCGGTGTGCCAGTT